>CACZRT010000034.1 GCA_902783585.1 uncultured Lachnospiraceae bacterium
GATATTGTCAGTCATACATCTTCCCGCGCGGCTGCAGATGAGACGGGTGCATTTTCAAGGTTTCCTGAGAAGAGACCAGCTTGTCCGCGATACAGATGATCCACGATTCCTTGTATTTCGGGGGGATTACAGTCATTGGGAACATATGCTTGCGTATGATGTCCTGCTCTCTCGGATTCAGATCAAAGTCTCTGGTAGCATTCTCCCATGCGATCCTTGGATGATGAAACCCATGAAGCTCCTTTAAGCTGCACCCATGCCAGTCATATAGAAAATAATCATGCAGCAAAGCACCGCGCACCAAAGAACGCATATCCACATTGATATTATAGCGTGCAGCAATGATCACGCTTCGGTAGGCAACCGATACACAGTGCTGATAAACAGAGGTTGTACCGTGTTGGATAAATTCTTTATTCATCATATAATTGGTATTCCGGAGCTTCTTTAATTCTTCCCGAAGTACCCGGCGCCCATAGGCGAGACGGTCATAATTCATTATATTCTCTCCTTGGATACGGATCTCAATATACCCTTACTATCCCACATTTTATAAGTATTTTCAAGATGAAATGCCGTTAAAAACCATTCTTGAATAATAATTTCATCTATATCAGTTTTTACATTTTCTTCAAACATTAAACATAACTTGAACATAATCTCCTCGTAATATGAAGTCAACCTAATAATCAATCCGATACGGAAGCAGATGGCCTTCGGATTCGGATCGTTAGATGGATACAGGGAGGGATGACTTATGAGACGTAAAATGATAGTAGTTATGATGAGTATGGCACTTACAGGTGCGGCGCTTGCAGGATGTGCCGCAAATACAACAGCTTCCGACAATGGAGCTGCAGCAGAGGATAGCGTCCGGAATGAAGACTCTGATGATATTGTGGATGATCTTGAGGAAGCTTCGGCAGACGGAGCTCAAGGAGAGAAGCCGGAAGATATGCCGGACGGACAGAATGGAGAACGACCGGATGCACCGCCGGACGGACAGGACGGCGAACGACCGGAAATGCCGAATGGCGAGCGGCCGGCTGCACCGCCGGATGGAAATGGCGGTCCCGGAGGGAATGGCAGCGGCGGACCGGGTGGCGGCAGCAGTGCTCCTTCTGAATATGCTGCAGTGAATACATATAGTTCGGATACAAAAGTAACCGGTGAGAAGATCACTTCGACCGGAAGTGATGAGAATGCAGTGCTTGTGGACAGCGATGCGGAGGTTGCCTTATCCGGTGTGACGATCGATCGGACATCTTCGGATAGTACCGGCGGCGACAGCAGCAGCTTCTACGGTGTAGGAGCAGCCGTACTTGTTACGGACGGTACGGTGACGGTTGAGGATAGTACCATAACGACGGATTCTGCCGGCGGTGCCGGAGTCTTCGCTTATGGCGATGGTGTTGCTTATGTATCGGATACCACGATCACGACTGAGCAGGGAACCTCCGGTGGTATTCATGTAGCCGGCGGCGGCACGCTCTATGCGAATGATCTGACGGTTGAGACGAATGGTGCCTCTTCGGCAGCAATCCGTTCCGATCGCGGCGGCGGCACGATGGTCGTAGACGGCGGAACCTATACCTCGAACGGAACCGGCTCTCCGGCAGTCTATTGTACGGCGGATATTACGATCAGCAATGCAACCCTGACCGCCACGAATTCAGAGGCTGTCTGCATTGAAGGCTTGAATTCCCTGACCTTAGAAAATGTGGATCTGACCGGTGATATGCCGGAAAATGAGCAAAATGACTGTGATTGGAATATCATTTTATATCAAAGCATGTCCGGTGATTCTGAGGTAGGCAACAGCACCTTCAGTATGAAGGGCGGCTCTATTACAGCGAAGAATGGCGGTGTGTTCTATACCACCAATACCGAGTCTACATTTATTCTGGAGGATGTAGATATCACGTATGCGAAGGACAATGATTTCTTCTTGAAGGTAACCGGCAACAGCAATCAGCGCGGCTGGGGCTCCTCCGGTTCTAATGGAGCAGATTGTACATTTACTGCGATCGATCAGGAGATGGAAGGCGACGTGATCTGGGATTCCATCAGTAATCTTGATTTCTCCATGACGAAGGGCAGTGTCTTGACAGGCGCGATCATAGATGATGAAAGCAATGCAGGTAATGGTGGCAATGGAACCTGTAATGTGACGATCGATTCCACATCCAAGTGGATCGTAACCGGCAACAGTACCCTGACAACCCTTACCAACAAAGGAACCATCGTAGATGCATCCGGCAAGACGGTCTCTATCGTGGGAACGGATGGAACGACCTATGTAACCGGCACCAGCAGTTATACGATCACCGTAGACTCTTACAATTAAATCATAGGTATTATATAAGCAGGAGCTGCCCACTACCTAATGAGCAGCTCCTGTTATCGTTATAATAAATTATTTGAGAAACGCATAAGATGTGGTATACTTATATCACTTCAAAAAAACTTATTATATCGGAAAGGAATATCATCATGGCAGCATATCAGAAGATTACCGATTTGATCGGACATACACCGTTAGTGCAGTTACATCAATTTTCAGAAGCAAAGAACTTAGATGCCATATTGCTTGCAAAGCTGGAGTACTTCAATCCGGCAGGAAGTGTGAAGGATCGGATTGCGAAGGCAATTATAGAGGATGCGATGAAGCAGGAAAAGATCAACAAGGATACGGTCATTATAGAACCGACGAGCGGGAATACCGGAATTGGTCTTGCCTGTGTGACAGCATCGATGGGACTTAGATTGATTATTACGATGCCGGAAACCATGAGTGTAGAGCGGCGGACGTTGATGAAAGCCTATGGTGCAGAGTTGGTGCTGACGGACGGCTCTCAGGGAATGAAGGGAGCGATCGCCAAGGCACAGGAGCTTGCCAAGCAGTATGATAATTCCTTTATCCCGGGACAGTTTGAGAATGAAGTGAATCCGCTCACACATTATTGGACGACCGGACCGGAGATCTGGGAAGATACGGAAGGTAAGGTGGATATCTTCGTTGCCGGTGTCGGAACCGGTGGTACGATATCCGGTGTGGGTAAATATCTGAAGGAACGGAATCCGAGTATCCGGATCGTGGCGGTGGAACCGGCGGCCTCTCCTGTCCTAAGTGGTGGAAGACCGGGACCGCATAAGATTCAGGGCATCGGAGCCGGCTTTGTTCCGAAGACGTTGGATCAGAATATCTATGACGAGATCCTGACGGTCAGTAATGAAGACGCATTTGCGACAGGCAGAGAGCTTGGGAAGCAGGAGGGAATCTTAGTCGGAATCTCCTCCGGAGCTGCTTTGTATGCGGCAACTGTTCTGGCAGAGCGTCCGGAAAATCAGGGTAAGACGATCGTTGTGCTCCTGCCGGATACGGGCGACCGTTATCTGTCAACGCCGATGTTTGCATAGATGAGGGAATCCTTCTGTATGAACCTTTGTAGAGTGAGTATGAGCAGGATGGATATATAAGCAGGATATGAAAATATGAATATAGGTAAGTAATCAAACAGCAGCCTTGAAAGAGGCTGCTGTTTGCGCGTTTTCAATCATAGAGTCGGGAAGAAAAGGTTGTTTCAATATCATGGAATCGTCACACATTTTCAGAATTCTCATATTGTAACAGTATAACGATCATCATGTTAGAGCATGAGAAAGGAAAAGAGTAATGGATTCTATGCGTTATCAACAGGGTAACAATATGAGTAATAGACGCATGCAGGGGTCTTCTTGCGGAACCGGTCAGTCCGGTATGCAGGGTGGTAATTCCGGATATGGCCGTCCCGGCATGAGCATGCCCCGACCGGAGCGTCCGGACCCGGATGATTTCCCGATCGGAATGGGATATGTGCCAATGCAGAAATGGAGAGATCTGTATCCAATGGAAAAGGGATTTATGGAAGGAACCATTTTCATGGAATTAAATCGAATCTTCTGTGGAAAGAGAGGGAACCGTGCATGAACAACATGAATCAAAAGCAGTTAAGGAATTATATCGACGTTGTCAGCTTTGCCTTAGACGATGTCACACTGTTCTTAGACACCCATCCGGACAATCAGGATGCGCTCCAGATGTATGCGGGCTTAAAAGAGAAGCGGACGCAGGCTATGAACGACTATGTGAGGTTCTTCGGACCCTTGAATCGTTATCAGGTAAATTCCGGAAATAAATGGGCTTGGAATATGGGTCCGTGGCCATGGCAAGGGGAGGTATAAAGCATGTGGGTATATGAAAAACGATTACAGTTTCCTGTGAATATCAAGGAGACAAATGCCAAGCTGGCACAGGCGATCATATCACAATATGGTGGGCCGGACGGAGAATCCGGTGCGGCAATGCGGTATCTGTCCCAACGGTATTCCGTGAAGAACAGCCGGGTTGCCGGAATTCTGACAGACATTGGAACCGAGGAATTAGGACACGGAGAAATGGTATGTGCTATCATTTATCAGCTGACACGGAATCTGTCGATGGAAGAGATCGAGAAGTCCGGCTTTGATAAGTATTATGTGGATCATACGCTGGGAATCTGGCCGCAGGCTGCCGGCGGAGTGCCGTTCAATGCGTGCGAATTTCAGGTGAAGGGCGATCCGATCACGGATCTGTATGAGGATATGGCAGCGGAGCAGAAGGCACGTACCACATACGAGAATCTCCTTCGTCTTGCAAAGGATTCGCCGGATGTGTGCGAGGTATTGAAGTTCTTGCGGACCAGAGAGATTGTTCATTTCCAGCGGTTCGGCGAGAGTCTGCGGATGGTACAGGATGACCTGGACAGCAAGAACTTCTATGCGTTTAATCCGGACTTTGACCGGAGTGCTCCATGCGTGGATCCTAAGCCGGGTTGCAATAAGGATTAACCGTGAAAATGAGTTGACTTCTCCTCTGATTTTTTCTAAGATGAAATTGATCGGTAATTATAATGTGTTCTGTGGATATCATAGTGGCAGATGGATCATATTGGGGTCTGACAGATCAGAGTCAAAAAAAGATCGGAGGAGGGGTCATATGCTCAAGGATTTTACTTCTGAATATAAGAAGAAATTACGGACTCCGGAGGAGGCAGTCTCGGTTGTGCAAAGCGGAGACTGGATTGATTATACCAGCTGTCTTGGTAAGCCGGTGCTCTTAGACCGCGCGCTTGCAAAGAGGCGGGACGAGCTGTCGGATGTGAAGATCCGGGGGAATCTGATCTCCGGTCCGATCGAGGCTGTAGAGTGCGACGAATCACAGGAGCATTTCATCTATCACAGCTGGCATTGTTCCTCGTATGAGCGAAGACTCTGCGATAAGGGACTATGCTATTATATCCCGATGGTATTCTATAATAATGCGGCTTATTATGAATTCTTCCTGCATGTGAATGTGACGATGGTCAGTGTGACTCCGATGGATGCGCATGGATACTTCAATTTCTCGGTGAATACGGGTGTTGCGGCGCCGATCGCGCGGATGTCGGATATTGTGATCGTTGAAGTCAACGAGCATCTTCCGAAGGTTCGCGGCGGCTATGATGAATGTATCCATATTTCTGAGGTGGATTATATTGTAGAGGGTGTGCATGATGATTTTCCGGATGTGCAGGCTGCCTCTCCGACAGAGACAGACCGGATCATTGCCGGACATATCCTTCCATATATCGTGGATGGTGCAACCCTGCAGCTTGGAATCGGAAGTATGCCGAATGCGGTAGGCGAGGTGCTGGCAGAATCGGATCTGAAGGATCTCGGTATGCATACAGAACTATGTTCGGATGCTTTTTTAAGTCTGTATATGTCGGGAAAACTGACGAATAAGAAAAAGAAAATTGATAGAGGCAAAGGTGTCTTCGGATGTGCAGTCGGATCAAGAGATCTGTACCGGTGGCTGGATGATAATCCGGGCGTTCTGGCCTATCCGCTGGAATATGTGAATCGTCCCGGCGTGATCGCAGAGATCGATCATATGGTATCCATTAACAGCTGCGTTGCCGTAGATCTATACGGACAGGTTGCGGCAGAGAGCTCCGGAGCAAGGCAGATCAGCGGCACCGGCGGACAGCTGGATTTCCTGATCGGAGCATCGGCATCCCATGGTGGCAAAGCCTTTATCTGTATGAGCTCTATATATATTGATAAAGAGGGAACGACACATTCCCGTGTGCTCCCTCAGTTCAATGGCGATATAATAACCTCCCCCCGCAGTCAGATCTATTTTCTGGCTACGGAATACGGCGTTGTGAATCTGGAAGGCCTCTCAACCTGGGAACGGGCGGAACAGATCATATCCATTGCCCATCCGGCGTTTCGGGATCAGCTGATCCGGGAGGCAGAGGCACGCAAGATCTGGCGGAGAAGCAGTAAGCGGTAAGGAGAGCATTATGGCATTAGAACCGGAGAAAAGGAATAAGAATATCCTGATATGGTCTATGATCGGGGGCTTGGGAATTATCGGCGTTATTCTGGTAGTTATTCTTGGAAAAGACATATCCCGGAGCCTTAACTATAACAAGGTATCGCAGGCAGAGGAACCTGTTGCGACTGCAGAGAATACTCCGATTGCAGAGAGCGTTAAGGATACATCTGAGGATATAGAGCCGAATGTTGACAGTCATAAGTCTTATACGCAAGAGGAAATGGATCAGATCATCCATTCCTTTGTGAATCCCGGTGTAAAACGGTATGCTTATTCAACGCTGACAGATGCGGAGCAAATGGTATATCAGGAAATTGCAGACGGGTTGTTATCATACAAGGAAAGCATGAATCTGAGTGATTATTCGATATCTGCGGATGACCTCTATAAAATATATTTGTGTGTGCTTGATGATTATCCGGAAATATTCTGGGATGATTGGTTTTCTTATTATACCTCCGGTGATACGGTTGGGGGAATCGTTCTTACCTACCAGTTCAGCCAACAGCAGACAGCCGATATGATCGACAGCATGCTTCCGGTGCGGGATCAGATCCTGGAGGAGACTAAGGATCTGACAGAATATGCAAGGATTATGTATATATTTGATTATTTGACGGATCATGTGACTTATGATGAAGACAATACATCTTCCCATCGTACCGGCAATTCTCATAATATAACCGATACCCACGTTGCAAATGCACATAATATCTACGGCGCGCTCATCTACCATAGGGCGGTTTGTGAAGGATACGCCAAGGCATTTCAATATCTGTTGAATGCATCCGGTACAGAATGCCTGCTGATTTCCGGTGATGTGGAGAATGGTTCTCATGCGTGGAACTACGTGTATCTGGATGGTAATTATTATGCTGTAGATATTACCTGGTGTGATCCGAATCACACGAAAGAGGAGGACGATGACAATCTTCCGGAGTCATATTATACGAATAATGTCCGTCATAACTATTGTATGGTCGATACTGAGACCATCAGCGTCGACCATACGGTTGATATGCCATATGATACCCCTATATGCAATGGCGGGAAATATAATTATTACCGCTATAATGGGTATGAACTGACAAGCTTTTCCCCGGAAAATGTATCGAATATAATCTACAAATCCAATGCCGATCAACAAGTACCGATGGAGATCTATTGCTCAGATGAGGATACCTATGAACAGCTTCTCCAAAATCTGGATGATCATCTATGGGATTGGACTGCTTCCAGCCAATTCTTAAGACCGGGGCGTACATACAAAAAAATGCATGAAGTATTTAAAAGGGACCAAAGAGTATTATTATTATATCCGGAATATTACTAGTGCCTTTAATTACTTGCCTTCACCTTGGTCCACAGCTCCGCAAAGTAAGCCTTCGTCTCCTTATCCTGATACCGGAAGACTTCATCCTGGGAACGGGACATATCCGGTATATAAGAGTCGATTCCGGCAAAATCCTCTTTGGCAGCTTTGTCTCTTGATTCCGCAACGGTAGAGGTATATCCGACTTCAACGGTGTTGGCATATGCACTTTCCGGACGAAGCATGAAGTCCATATATTTGTGTGCCAGATCAACCTCTGTGCAATCCTTGGTAATGACCATGGCATCCTGCCATACATTCGTACCCTCTTCCGGAACCAGAAAGCCCAAGTCTTCATTTTCTGCCATAATATAAGAACCGTCTCCGGAATAGACAACCGCCAGTGCCTTATTACCGGAGATCATATTATCAATGACATCATCTCCCGCATAGACCGGATTCATGGAAGAATGCTGTTCTAACAGCCATTCATAAGCCTTGTCAATCTCATCGGTATTGCTGGTATTCATCGAATATCCAAGTGCCTTTAACGCGATCATGAAGGAATCCCGCTCAGAGTCATACATATAGATATCATTCGCGTATTTCTCATCGCGAAGAAGCTCCCAGCCCTCGCTTAAATCAGCAGAATCTACAACAGTCGTGTCATAAAGGATTCCCACATTCCCATAGAAGAACGGAACAGAATAGGTATTATCCGGATCATAATCCAGTCCCATGACATCATCGGCAAGATTGGAAGCATTACTGATCTTGGTCCAATCAATCGGCTGCAGGCTGTCCTCCTTGATCAGACGTTCAATCATATAATCGGAAGGAACGAGAATATCGTAGGTCTCGCCACTTTGCAGCTTAGTGTACATGGATTCATTGGAATCAAAGGTTTCATAGATCACCTTACAATCATATTCCTGTTCAAAATCCCGAAGCAGGCTGGTATCAATATATTCTCCCCAGCTATACACCTTTAAAGTAGGTTTGCTTCCGCCGCCGCTGCCGCAGCCCGCAAGCATGGAAGCGCAGAGCCCCAATACAGATGCAACACTAAAAACTTTTTTTGCAATACCACTCTTTTTCATTTTAAATTCTCCTTCGTAATGTTTTAATTATCTATCAATCATAATATGATACTTATGTTACAGATTTGTGCTCCTTCCTCCTCTTAGCCACATTCGGTATGACATTGACCAAGATCAGCGTAATGGCAATGACCAGAATTACAATGGTGGACAATGCATTGATGGTCGGATTGGTCCGTTTCGTCATGTTATAGACGATGATGGATATGTTGGACACCCCGTTGCCGGTGACAAAGTACGAGATGACAAAGTCATCAAAGGACATCGTGAATGCCAGCAGGACTCCGGCATAGATCCCTTCCTTCAACATCGGAAGAATGACCTTAGTCAGTGCCTGAAATGGAGTCGCCCCCAGATCCATCGCTGCATTTGCCAGATTCGGATCCAGCCCCCGTACCTTCGGATATACACTGGTGATCACATACGGTGTGCAGAATACAATGTGGGCAAGCAGCATTGTCAGATATCCCTTCTCCATATGAATGGAGGAGAAGAGGATCATTAGTCCGATGGCTGTTACAATGTCCGGATTCATGATCGGAACATTGTTCACATTGATAATGATCTCTTTTAAGATCTTGCGGTTCTTGGACAGACCGATGGAGGTCAGCGTGCCAAGGATCGTCGATACGATCGTCGCAAGAAAGGCGATGGATACGGATACCCATACCGCATACATGATGTCATGGCTGGTAAAGAGATTCTCATACCAGCGCAGAGAGAAGCTTTCAAACTTCGTCAGCGATTTGGACGAATTAAAGGAATAGATCATCGTCACTAGGATCGGAAGATAGAAGAATGTAAAGCAGACTATAATATAGAGGATTTGTCCGATTCGATGCTTTCTCATGGCTATTCCTCCTCGATCTCATCCTTATCAATCCGCTTCATCAAGGTGATGGAAACGAGAATGATGATTGCCAGGATTACGGAGATGGCACTTCCGAAGTTCCAGTCTCCGATGGATATGAACTGATTCTCGATCAGATTACCGATCAGGGTATACTGCCCGCCACCGAGTAATTTCGGAATAACGAAGGTAGAAATGGACAGCAGGAAGGTCATGATGACACCATTTAACACACCCGGGATCGACAGCTTGAAGGTTACCCGCCAGAAGGTCTGGAATCGGTTCGCCCCCAGATCCATCGAGGCTTCGATCAAGGACTGGTCAATCTTGCAAAGCGAGGTATGGATCGGAATGACCATGAACGGAAGCAGATCACTGACCAGACCAATGAGTACCGCAAAGTCCGTATACATCATGTTTAACGGCTGCAGACCGATCATTTCCAAAAAGGAATTGATCAGACCGTTATCGGACAGCAGAGAAATCCATGCATACGTACGGAGCAGCGTGTTGATCCACATAGGAATCGTCACCAGAAGGATCAACAGATTCTGAACCTTCTCCTGAAAACCGGCAATAAAGTATGCCAGCAGATACCCCAGGATCAGACAGATCACGACGGATAGGATTCCAAGCTCAAAGGATTTGATAAAGACAGCCATATAGACCGGCTCTGTCATTCTCTTAAAGTTCTCTAAGGTAAACTGGATATTCACCAGTTCATTGCCGTTCTTGGTAACGGAATATAGAATAATCAGCAGGAGTGGCAGGACGATGATCAGGGCGGCCCAGATCACATACGGCCAGACCATTTTCACATAATGCTTCATTCGGCGCCTCCTGTTTCCCAATCCATGCGGTACATAACATGAATATCATCCGGACCGAAGGAGAGACCGACATCCAACCCCGGCTCATAGTAATCGGTGGTATGAATCAGATAATCGCGATGCTTGGTTCCGACTACGATCTCATGATGGACGCCTTTGAAAATGATGGACTTCACCTTGCCGCGCAGCTTGGCATTCTTCGGCTTCACAATGTCGATATCCTCCGGACGGATCACTACCTCGACCGCTTCATTATTCTTAAAGCCCTTATCTACACATTCGAATTCATAATCGTCAAAGGCAACCAGACAATCCTTGATCATCGTTGCCTCAATGATGTTGGACTCGCCGATAAAGCTTGCGACAAAACGGTTCTCCGGTTCGTTGTAGATATCCTCCGGCGTGCCTACCTGTTGAATAATACCCTCATGCATGACCACCACCGTGTCAGACATGGAGAGCGCCTCCTCCTGATCATGCGTGACAAAGATAAATGTGATACCAACCTCTTGCTGGATCTTCTTCAATTCTACCTGCATTTCCTTGCGAAGCTTGGCATCTAGGGCGCCAAGAGGCTCATCTAATAACAGGATCTTCGGCTCATTTACAAGGGCGCGCGCGATCGCAACCCGCTGCTGCTGACCGCCGGACAGCTTGGTGACATCCCGCTTCTCAAAGCCCTCCAGGCCGACTAATTTCAAGGTCTTCATAACCTTATGTTCGATCAGGTTCTTATCCATTTTCTTGATCTTCAGTCCGAACGCCACGTTGTCATAGACATTCATAAATGGAAACAGCGAATATTTCTGGAATACGGTATTGACCTCACGCTTATAAGGCGGCACCTTCGAGATGTCCACGCCGTCAAATAAGACCTCTCCCGCACTTGGCTCCTCAAAGCCTGCAATGATACGGAGCGTTGTTGTCTTGCCGCAGCCGGATGGTCCGAGCAGGGTCAGGAATTCGTTCTCGTGAATATTCAAGTCGATTCCTTTCAGTACCTGCTGGTCGCCGAAGTTCTTCGATAATCCTTTTAATTCTATGATCACATCACTCATGCTTGTTCTCCTTCATTCTGTAGTATGCAGTTCCTTCCTCTTATTACATGAATGGAAAAGCTCTTGGATGATTCACTTTACAATTCATTCTTTAAGTGGACATATTACTGTAAGTACGATATTCAAGCTTAGAAGCTCGGCGGGGTAGAGATCCATAAGAGGACCGCCCCTTTTTCCGAGGTTATATAATGCTGATATGCGGGTGTGAAATAGAAGGATTCCTCTTTCTTCGCCCGATATACCTGTGTTCCGATATGGATCTCTATGCTTCCCTTCAGAACATAGCCGAATTCTTCTCCCTCATGTGGATTATCCGGATAGGTGGACCCGCCTGCCTCGATCGTGACTAAGATCGGCTCCATCATATTCTTCTGGGCATTCGGGATGATCCATTCAATCGTATTCTTAAGCTCATTGTCTTTCTTTTCAAAGAAATCGCCCTTATGGAAGACCACCTGTGTATCTTCCGAATCATCAAAAAAGGATTTGAGATCCGTTCCCAGACATTGCAGGATATCGACCAACGTTGCGATGGAAGGCGATGTCAGATCCCGTTCCACCTGCGAGATGAAGCCCTTCGTCAGCTCCGCCCGGTCAGCCAGCTCCTCCTGCGTCAGATTCTTCTGTATTCGTAATGCTTTGATTTTCTTCCCTATTTCCATGATTCTCTCTCCGTCATTCTCTCCCCGATGTTCGACGCACCGTCCATTGTGAAGGACACGGCTTCACACACTTTTTCCTGCGCATACATCTTAATATGAAATCTTTGGTAATACTAAACTTGAAGTTTAGTTTTAGTAAACCCAACAAACTACATTATACATAGATTGCATGATTCGTCAATCCCTTTTTTAATAATTCTAAACTTTTTTCTTAGAATTACTAAACTATAACTGCATAGCGGATCATTTCCTTTTTATAGTTTTTGTTGATTTATAAATATGGTAATGGTATATTTTCATTGGAAGATAAAGTGAATCGTACATGAAGACGAAGGAATACAGAGAAAGAGGGATCAGGATATGGCTTCAGAAGTAGAAGAATTATACGAGAAGAAAATGCAGAATGACAAGAAGAAGATTATTGAGAACATGCTTGAGCTTGGGACGATTCCGGTGGAGGAGATCGCAAGAATGACCAGCACATCGGTAGAGTATGTGCAGGAGGTGGCTGGCGGCATGACCACGATCACCAGTGCAGATGTACTCACTTCCTGTCCGGTATGCGGAACGGAGATCAAGTCCGAGGATCAGGTATGTCCTACTTGTGGAACGCCTCAGGTAAGACATGTGTCTTTAGTGAAGCCAGAACCTGCTCCGGCACCGGCAGCTGCATCCACCGTGACTGCCGCGGGATCATCTGCTGTGTCTTCTGCTATACAGAATACAGGGAAGAATCCGGCAGGTGTACCGGTTGAAGAGAAGCTTTTCTCTGATAATACGGATTCCTCTAACAGCAAGTCTTATCGTTACCAGCCGGATACCGGTGTTAAGACCTCATTCAATTGGAGAAGTGACGACGAGAAGAAGGAAACCAACCAGAGCATTACCTATCGTTCCACTGCCAATGTGAAGGCAATGAAATCGGAAGATTCAAGCTCTTCCCGGTACGGATACGATGGGCTGGACTTTCGCTTCAGTGTGAAGGCTGTCGTAGGAATGGTACTGGGTATTCATGGTATCTTATTCGGAATCATCGGATGTATCCCGCTTGCAGGAGCCGGATATATGATTCTGGCATATATTCTTGGAATTGTAGCATTGGCATTAGGAGCAAGTGCCGGTTCTTGGCCGAACATCAAGAATCCGGGTCATCGTTCAGCCGCTAAGACACTGGGCGTGATCACTCTGATCATTGCGACCATCGGCTTGATCATTACGGTGGCATCCTGCAATGAACTGACTTCCGGATATAGCAGCTATTATTGATTCCCTACTTGTTTGTGTAAGGATTCACGGTCTCGCTGCCGCTCGTCGGATAGAAGACCCGGTTCTCATCGATGATGCGGAACTGCTGAGACTGAAGCTCTAACTGGATCACACCAAGGTTACGCTGCAGCCCGCCGGACCAGAAGTCCTTCATCGCCTGCTGTCTGCCGTTCTGATTCTTGACATACATCATAAGTCCCTTGTTGATGGCGCCGTGAGCAACGATCATGACGCGGGTACAGGAATCCTCTAACGGAAGAATGATCTCTTGCATAAATGCTGCCGCCCGATCACACAACTCTTCTAAGGATTCTCCATGACCGAGCGGACGGTATCGTTCCGGCTGGTCGAAGAAATAACGAAAGCAGCAGGAATCATCGGCATATAGCTCCGGGAACGGTCTGCCCTCTGCATCTCCAAAGCACAGTTCCTTCAGCCGGTCATCGGTAATGATCGGAATATCCCGGTCCCGCCGCAGAATTCGTGCAGTCTCATACGCGCGGGACAGTGGGCTGGAATAGATCCGGTCAAACGCGATTCCCTTCATATTCTCGGAAGATACTTCCGCCAGAGCTCTTCCTTCGTCGGCAAGGGCGATATCCACGGACCCTTGCAGTCTTCGCTCTTTATTCCATTCTGTTTTTCCATGTCGGACAATGTATAGTTCCATATATGATAATTCCCGATTATTATAGACTACTACATTTTTGTGAATAAGCCCTCGGAATCATTCATGGAATCCTTCCAGCGAAGCTTGCCGTCTTCCATTATGAAGCCGCCGTTTGTTGTTTCCTCTGAAGAGATGGTCTCAGTTCCATCTTCATCAAATGTATGGATCGAATACTTTCCATCGTTATAAAGTAATTCTCCGGCTGCTCCATCATAAGTTCCGTGGATTTCCCAGATAGCGGTTTCAGATGCGCTTCCGCCCCAATGAACGAGAATATCATAAGAGCC
>CACZRT010000035.1 GCA_902783585.1 uncultured Lachnospiraceae bacterium
CATTTGTCTATTTTCGCAATAATTCCATAGAGTGAATGGATGATTTTCAAAAACGCGAACGCTGTCTGAACGTAGTGAGTTAGTGAGCGTTTTTAGAAAATCACCATGAGCGATATGTGAATTATAGAAAATAGCTACAACCGGTTTTCGTGGGACATGCAAGCCCTTTAATGTTGCGTAACTTATGTGTATATAATTATTCATATGTCGCAGGATTGCACATAATTATTCATATAAGAAGTTCCGGAAGTGCGCCGGTGCTCTCGTGCCAAGAGAAAGCATCAACACACCACTTCTCCGGTCTTTATCACCTGAAGTCTTGCTCCGGTGCTCTCCTGCACCGCTGCCGTGAACCTCTCATATTCCGGTGCATAGACCCGTATTTTCAAAACAACCTTCTCTTCATAGACGGTATCTAAGATCTTTGCATCCGTATTAGCCACAAGGTACTGAAGCTTGCCGAGATCCGCATATTCCATCGGGATCTCCGCTTCGATCATCAGCCGCCGCTTCCCGATCTCTGCCGCCTCAATTCCTGCCTTCGCCGCATCCGTATATGCGCGTACTAATCCGCCGGTGCCAAGCAGGGTGCCTCCAAAATATCTTGTCACCACGATACAGATATTCTTGATCTCACTGCCCTGAATCACCTCTAAGATCGGCTTGCCAGCTGTTCCCTGCGGTTCTCCGTCATCCGAAAAGCGAAGAAGCGGCTGCGGTCCCGTACCGATGGAATACGCAAAACAATTATGCCGGGCATCGTAATGCTTCTTCCTGATCTGCTCGATCATGGCAAGGGCTTCCTCTTCTGTCCCCACGGCCCGCACATGCCCGATAAACCGTGATTTCTTCTCTATGATTTCTCCGATTCCTTCTTGCTTTACAGCCAAGTATTCTTCCATGTTTTCTATCTTCTTTCTGAATGAACTCTTACGAAAAAGTGAACAATCCTAGTATGGAACAATTTAATCTTTATTTCAACAACTTATTTTGTTATAATAAGGGATAATTAAATGAAATATTTTTCACCACTCAATAAAACGGACTTATATACGATAACAATACTTATAGCTATGCATGCTCCGGATCGGGACAGGCATACATATTTTAGGAGGCATTCCATGAATTATAGTAAAAAAGGAACAACACGAAAACAGAAAGCCTTGGTTTCGAAATCCACCAAGCTTCAGGAGACTGCGAAGGTATCCGTATTCAAGATGTTTCTGGTTCTGATCGTCGCAGTAGTCGCGGTCGGGATCGGTGCCGGCTTCGGTATGATGAACGGAATCTTGGAGAACGCGCCGGATATCGATGATATCAATGTCGTACCGGAAGGCTTCCAGACCTCCATATACAATCAGGACGGTGAACTGATCACGACACTTTCTACGATCAATTCGAATCGTGAATATGTCTACTACAAGGATATTCCGGAGGATTTGGTGAATGCATTCATCGCCATTGAGGACGAGCGTTTCCGTTCCCATAACGGTATTGATATATACAGTATCGGCCGTGCTTTCTATCAGGGTGTGAAGGAGAAGAACTTCCATCAGGGCGGTAGTACCATTACACAGCAGTTGATTAAAAATGAGGTATTCAATGTCGGTTTGGACGAGGATACCTTCATGGAATCCTTAGAGAGTAAAATTCAGGAACAGTATCTTGCTATTGAGCTGGAAAAGCGGCTGAGCAAGGACGAGATCCTCGAATACTATCTGAACAGTATCTATCTGGGTGAGGGCTGTCACGGTGTTCAGACAGCCGCCAAGACATATTTCGGCAAGGAGCTGGACGAGCTAACAGTCTCCGAATGTACGGTTATCGCAGCGATCACACAGAATCCTTCCAAGTATGATCCGATTGTGTATCCGGAAAATAATGTCAAGCGTCGCCAGTCAGCCTTGGATAAGATGTTGGAATTAGGCTTTATTACAGAAAGCGAATACAATACCGCCTGTGCCGACAGCGTGTACACCCGTGTGAAGCTGCATCATAATATTACAGAAGAGAATAAGACCTATAATTCCTATTTTATAGACGCAACCATTAATGCGTTGACTGATCAGTTGATCAATGAATATGGGTACACCGCGAAGGAGGCTTCCAATGCAGTCTATGCCGGAGGGCTTTCCATCTATATCACCCAGGATGATGCTATTCAGGAGATCTGCGATACGGTCTTAAATGATGATGCAAATTATCCGAACACGACGCAGGTATCGTTATCCTATCAGCTATCCTTACTGGATGAAGAAGGCAACTCTACCAATTACAGTACGAATCATTTACTGAAATATTATAAGGAATTAACCGGCAATCCGGATTATTCCCTGATCTACGCAAGTGAAGATGCTGCCCGCGCTGCAGCCGATCAATTCCGGGACGCTATGATCGAAGAATCCGGCAATCCGGATATCAAGTATCTGGAGACCTTCGACACCACGATCCAGCCGCAGATCTCCTTCTCTCTTATGGATCAGCATACCGGTCAGATCAAAGCCATTGTCGGAGGACGAGGACCTAAGATCGGTAACCTTACCTTGGATCGTGCTACTGACTCCACTCGTCAGCCGGGATCCTGCTTCAAGGTTCTTGCCGCATTTGTTCCGGCGTTAGATGCGTCCGGAATGACACTGGCAACTACCTATGAGGATTCACCATTTAATTACGCGAACGGCCGTCCGGTTCAGAACTGGTGGGGAAGCTCCTACCGGGGCTTTAACTCCATTCGAGATGCGATCCGGGATTCCATGAATGTCATTGCGGTCAAGACCATTACCGACGTTGGTCCGGAGGTATCCTTTGAATATCTGACAAACATGGGAATCACCACTCTGGTCGAATCCGAGACCTATGCCGATGGTACCGTCTATTCCGATATTCAGCAGTCTTTGGCGCTTGGTGGTATTACAAATGGTGTAACGAATGTAGAGATCAATGCGGCTTACGCATCCATTGCAAATCTTGGCGTATATACAGAGCCGATCTTCTATACGAAGGTCTTGAATCATGACGGCTCCGTTCTGATCGATAATACACCGGAGACAAGACAGGTAATGAAGCCAACCACTGCATGGCTCCTAAATAATGCGATGAAGGATGTTATCACCTCCGGTACCGGTGGTCCTTGTGCATTAGCAAGCGGTATGCCGGTATCCGGTAAGACCGGAACCAGTTCCAAGGACTACGACTTGTGGTTCTGCGGTTCCACCCCATACTACACAGCATCCATCTGGTTAGGCTATGATATTAATACCTCTCTTCCAAGCGGAAGCGGTTCTCTGCATGAACGTATGTGGTCAAAGATTATGAATCAGATCGTAGAGTTAGAGGAACAGGAGATCATCGATTTCCCACAATGTGAAGGAATTACAAGCGCTACTGTCTGCCGGATATCCGGATTACTGGCAGGAGAAGGCTGTACGACCCGAACAGAATACTTTGCAGTCGGTACGGTTCCAACCGTCAGCTGCAGCGGACATACTACCGTAGAAATGTGTGCAGAGTCCAATCTTCCTGCTACGAACGGCTGTCCGGAGCATTACACCATGACCTATTTCCACAGAGCAGACGGAACTGTCTACATTCCTTCGGAAATCAAGAAGGAACACGATATTCCGGAGGACTTTGAAGGTCAGACCTGTCCGATCCATCCTGAATTACCGCCTGAGGAGGTTCCGGATGAAGATGGCAACTTCACTATATCTTCTTCTATTGACGGTGTGGGCGGAACGATTACAGAATCATCTAAGGTTCCGCAAGGCGGTTCTAAGACCTTCTACATGACGCCTTCTCCGGGATATATCGTAAAAGATGTATATGTAGACGGTGTCAGCCAAGGTCCAACCTCAAGCTTTACATTCAATGATGTAGGGAAGAATCACTCGATCATTGTACAATTTATGATAAGTAATGTCTCAACAGACGCAACCACAGCAACAACA
>CACZRT010000036.1 GCA_902783585.1 uncultured Lachnospiraceae bacterium
TACTCCTTTGACACTTTCCATTGAGACTATGGGCGGTATTGCAACTCATTTGATTGAGCGTAACACGACAATTCCTACTAAGAAGAGCCAGATCTTCTCAACGGCACAGGATAATCAGGATGCAGTTGATATCAATGTCGTACAGGGTGAGCGTCAGTTCGCAAGAGATAATAAGAGCTTAGGACGCTTCCGTTTGGACGGTATCGCACCGGCAAGACGTGGCGTTCCGCAGATCGAGGTTACCTTCGATATTGACGCGAACGGTATTGTAAATGTATCTGCTAAGGATCTTGGTACAGGAAGTGAGCAGCATATTACGATTACATCCGGAACCTCTATGTCCGATGATGATATTGAGAAGGCTGTAAAGGAAGCTGCCGAGTACGAGGCACAGGATAAGAAACGTAAGGAAGGCATTGAAGCAAGAAATGATGCGGATGCCATGGTATTCCAGACTGAGAAGGCACTGGATGATGTCGGTGATAAGCTGTCTGATTCCGATAAGTCACAGGTTGAGGAAGACTTAAAGGCACTGAAGAGTCTCTTAGAGTCTACCGATGCTGAGAATCTGACTGATGATCAGGTGGATCAGATCAAGGCCGGCAGAGAGAAGCTCATGAACAGTGCACAGACCCTGTTCTCTAAGCTGTATGAGCAGAATGGACCTGGTGCGAATGCAGGTACCGGTACAGGAACTCCGGACTTCTCAGATGACGGAGATGTTGTTGATGGTGATTATACTGAAGTATAATAAGGTGATAGATAATGGCAGATAAGAGAGATTATTACGAGGTTCTCGGCGTATCGAAGAATGCGACAGAGGCCGACTTGAAAAAAGCATATCGTGTACTTGCGAAGAAATACCACCCGGATATGAATCCGGGAGATGCTGAGGCGGAAGCGAAGTTTAAGGAAGCAACCGAAGCATACGAGGTTCTTGCTGATCCGGAGAAGAGAGCACGTTATGACCAGTTTGGTCATGCTGCATTCGAGCAGGGCGGAGGTCCTAGCGGATTTGAAGGCGGATTTGGTTTTGATATGGGAGATATGAGCGATATCTTTGGCGATATCTTCGGGGATATGTTCGGCGGTGGAAGCAGAAGCCGTCAGAGCAACGGTCCGGTCAAGGGACAGAATATCAAGACAACGGTTCGTGTCAAATTCGAGGAGGCAGTATTTGGTGCACAGAAGGAATTGGAATTACCGTTAAAGGATGAATGCGAAGTATGTCATGGAACCGGTTCGCAGCCGGGACATAGTCCGGAAACCTGTCCGAAATGTAATGGTAAGGGTCAGATTGTGACAACCCAGCAATCCCTGTTTGGTGTGGTAAGAAGTGCAACAACCTGTCCGGAATGCTCCGGTACCGGTAAGGTTATCCGCTTTAAGTGCAGTCACTGTGCGGGAACCGGATATGTAAAGAGCCGGAAGAAGATTCAGGTGGTCGTACCTGCCGGAATTGATAACGGTCAGAGTATCCGGATCAGAGGTAAGGGCGAACCGGGAACCAATGGCGGTGAACGTGGAGATCTGCTGGTATCTGTATTGGTAGATAAGCATCCGAAGTTCCAACGTCAGGAATATGATCTGTATTCCTCAGAACCGATCACATTCACGCAGGCAGCGTTAGGCGGTGTGATCACGGTGCATACCATTGATGGTGAGATGGAATATAATATCAGTCCGGGAACACAGACGGATACGAGAATTACCTTGAAAGGCAAAGGCGTTCCGACCCTTCGGAATAAGAATGTGCGCGGTAATCACTATGTGACATTGGTGGTTCAGGTACCGGATAAGCTGAATGCGGAGCAGACAGAGATTCTGAAGCAGTATGATGCGGCTACCGGTTCTACAACCAGACGGTCGACAGATTCTGCGGGCTTCAGCTTCGGCGATCATAAGAAGAAGGGCTTTGGAAGCAAGAAGAAATAATATAATCAAACGTACGTGGAGAGAAGAATATGATTTGGAAGAAAATAACCATAGAAACCACCACGGAAGCAGTTGATATGATCAGTTATACCCTCGGCGAATTAGGCGTCGAGGGTATTCAGGTTGAAGACAAGGTTCCGCTGTCGGAGGAAGATAAGAAGGCGATGTTCATAGATATTCTTCCGGAGCTTCCACCGGATGACGGGGTTGCTTATGTCTCCTGTTATATTGATGATCCGGAACGGGATGTGGATGAACTGGTGGGACGTATTAAGGACGAGCTGCAGGATATGGCATCTTATCTGGATATAGGAAGTGGAACGATCACGCTTGGTGAGACAGACGAGAAGGATTGGGTGAATAATTGGAAGGAATTCTTCCATCCATTCTGGCTGGATCGGATCCTGATCAAGCCAACCTGGATTCCGGAAGAAGATGTGGAGAGACATCCGGATGATCTGATGATCGAGATCGATCCCGGAACCGCCTTCGGAACCGGCGGACATGAAACGACAAAGCTGTGTATTCAGATGCTGGAAACCCATATGAAGAATGAGCAGAGTGTGCTGGATGTCGGCTGTGGAAGCGGGATCCTGTCTATTATCGCATCGAAGCTGGGGGCAGGATATGTGCATGGAATCGATATAGATGCGCTTGCTGTGGATGCCAGTTATGAGAATTGCAGAGTCAACCATATACGGACCGACCGGGATGATTCTGATCAAAGCGGTCCGGTTCAAGCCGCATTTGAGCAGGGAGATATGATCGGATCGGAGGAATATAAGCAAAAACTGCTTGCAGAACATAAGAAATATGATATTATAGTAGCGAATATTCTGGCGGATGTGATCATTCCGCTTTCAGAGGTTGTGATACCATATATGCATCAGGACAGCATCTTTATATCCTCCGGAATCATTCATACAAAGGCGGATGCAGTACGGGAAGCGCTGCTTAAGAATCATTATGATATCCTTGAGGAACGGCATATGAATGATTGGGTAGCCTTTGCGGCAGTTCTCCATCAGGCCTGAGAGGATTACCGGTGATGACAGGCTGCATCATGCAGTACGAATCAGGGTGAACAAGGAATAACAGAAGCTTAATAAGTAGATTGGAGAGAAACTATGTATCGTTTTTTTGCCGCTCCGGAAGCGTGCAGTTGTGATACGATCACGATAGAGGGAGAGGATTACAATCACATGAAGAATGTTCTTCGCTTAAAGATTGGCGATACAGTTACCGTCAGTGATGGCGCAGATCGGGAATACATCTGCACCATCGAGGAATATTCGGAAGGGAGAGCGATCGTCCGGATTGAAGATGTATGTGGTAGTAATGCGGAGCTGCCGACGGAGCTTACCCTTTATCAAGGATATCCCAAGGGAGACAAGCTGGAGACGATCGTTCAGAAAGCCGTGGAATTAGGCGCTGTACGAATCGTTCCTGTGATGACGAAGCGGTCGGTTGTAAAATTAGATGATAAAAAGGCGATGAAAAAGGTGGAACGTATGAATGCAATCGCCTTAAGCGCGGCGAAGCAGTCTAAGCGCAGTGTGATACCGGTTGTGGACCGTGTGATGACCTACGCAGAGGCATTAGAAGATGCCGGCCATCTGGATATGTTGCTTCTTCCATATGAGAATGCAGAAGGGGTTCAAAGGTCCAAAGAGATTCTTCACCAGGTACGAGGCAAGAAGTCGGTTGGAATCCTGATCGGTCCGGAGGGTGGATTTGATCAGGAAGAGGTTGAAACAGCGTTGAAAAATGGCGCAGAATGTATTACGCTGGGACATCGTATTTTACGAACTGAAACGGCCGGAATGACGGTGTTATCCATTCTGATGTTTGAATTAGAGGATGATGAATAAGGAACCAATATGATTAGAAATATAATCTTTGATATGGGAAATGTCCTTCTGGACTATAATCCGGATGCAGCAATGGAGCTGCTGCATATTCGGGAGGAAGCCAGAGACATCATTAAGCAGGAACTCTTTCTTGGGGAAGAGTGGAAACAGGGCGATCTGGGCTATATTACGAATGCTGAGCGTTATGACGGGGTCAGCAAGCGGGTTCCGGAAGAGTACCATAAGGAACTGCGGCAGGTAGTGGATCACTGGGATGTATGCATGATCCCGCTTCCGGGTGCGAAGGAGTACGTGCAGAAGGTGAAAGAAGAGGGATATCATCTCTATGTGCTCTCGAATGCCTGTGCCGAATTCTATCATTATTTTCCGAGAAACTATGATATGGATCTGTTTGACGGGATCGTGGTTTCCAGTGATCTCCATATTGTCAAGCCGGATATGAGAATCTACACCTATTTATTGGATACCTGTCATATTCGGGCTGAGGAAAGTCTCTTTATTGATGATGTGGAGGCAAATGTGGAAGCCGCTGTACGGCTTGGAATTCATGGATATGTATTCTGTAATTCCTTTCAGGATGTGGACGACTATATTAAGAATTGTAATGATTGAGAAGGTTATTTCTTCTGTATAGCGATAACAGGAAGAGGTTATATCCTGGTTTTGAACTTATAATATGAACAAGAATTAACAGGTGATAAGATGGAAGTATATTTTGATAATGCAGCAACAACACAAGTGCCACCGGAGGTAAGAGCCATAGTCGATCAGGTCATGGACATGGATTATGGGAATCCATCTTCCCTGCATGCCAAGGGCGCGATTGCTTCGAAATACGTGAATGATGCCCGGGAGACTATTGCCCGAACCTTGAAGTGTGAACCGAAGGAGATATTATTCACTTCCGGTGGTACAGAGTCAAATAACATGGCTTTGATCGGCGGCGCTTATGCCAATGAACGCCGGGGAAAGCATATTATAACAACCAGGATTGAGCATGCATCGGTTTACAACCCGTTATTGTATCTTGAGAAGCAGGGATTTGAGATCACCTTTCTGCCTGTAGATCAGAATGGAGTGGTTGATCTGGATGCCTTGCGGCAGGCATTACGGCCGGATACGATCCTGGTATCGGTGATGATGGTGAATAATGAGATCGGTACTGTGGAGCCGATCGAAGAGATCGGAGCGATCATTAAGAGATTCAATCACGAAATTCTATTCCATGTTGATGCAATACAAGCATACGGAAAGCTCAAAATATCCGTAAATCGATCAAAAATTGATTTGCTTTCTGTGAGTGGGCATAAGATCCATGGTCCAAAGGGAGTCGGTTTTCTGTATATTCGGGATAAGGTGAAGATCAGCCCATTGATCTATGGTGGCGGACAACAAAGGGATCTGCGTTCCGGTACGGAGAATGTTCCCGGAATTGCCGGACTGGCCAAAGCAGCACAGCTAATGTACGATGACTATAGCACGAAAAACAATGCTTTAAAAAAAGTGAAAGAGGCGTTTCTGGAGCAAGTAACCAGGCTGGAAGGTGTGTTCAGTCATTCCGGAGAAGCGCCCCATATTGTGAGTATCAGTTTTCAGGGGATTGCGAGGGCAGAGACACTGCTGCACGCATTAGAGGCGAAGGGGGTCTATTGCTCCTCCGGTTCGGCCTGCTCCTCCAATCATCCGGCAATCAGCGGGACGCTGAAAGCGATCGGATTAGAGGAGGAATTTTTACATGCAACTTTAAGGTTCAGCTTTTCCGTCTATTCTACTTTGGAAGAGGTGGATTATGCGGTTCGGGTCATCGCTGAGGAATATCCGAAGCTTCGGGGCTTTGTAAAACGTTAGTGAAAGAGGAAAGGTACAGATGGAATTTAAGTCATTTTTGATCAAATATGCCGAGATTGGAACGAAGGGGAAGAATCGATATGTGTTCGAGGATATCCTGTGCAGCAATATCCGGCATGTACTGCGTCCGATTGACGGGCGGTTTTCTGTGCGTAAGGAATACGGACGGATCTTTGTGGATTGTCATGAGGAATATGACTATGACGAGCTGGTAGAGGCTCTGCAGCGGGTATTCGGAATTGTCGGGATCTGCCCTGTGCTTGTGGTACCGGATCAGCCATGGGACAGTCTGTCTAAGGTGATCGTGGACTTTGTGGATGAATGCTACGAGGACAAGAACTTTACCTTTAAGTCTCATTGCCGGAGGATTAATAAGAATTATCCGATGCACTCCAATGATGTGAATATGGAATGCGGCGCTGTGCTGCTTACTGCTTTTCCTGAGCTCCGCGTGGATGTTCACCATCCGGATGTCATGATCCATATTGAGTTGAGAGAACAGATTTATATCTATTCGGTAACGATTCCCGGACCGGGTGGTCTTCCGGTGGGAACCAACGGGACGGCAATGCTTCTGTTATCCGGAGGAATAGACAGTCCGGTAGCAGGATATATGATCTCCAAGCGGGGCGTTCATCTTGAAGCGGTGTATTTTGACGCACCGCCGCATACAAGCTTACAGGCGAAGCAGAAGGTAATTGATCTGGCTAAGCAGGTTGCCAAGTATTCAGGGGCGATCACCCTGCATATTGTTCATTTTACGGAGATTCAGGAGGAGATCTATCACCGCTGTCCGGAGGATGAGATTACGATCATCATGCGCCGGTATATGATGCGGATTGCACAGAAATTAGCGGCTATGGATCATTGTCAGGCGCTGATCACCGGTGAGAGCATCGGACAGGTGGCCAGCCAGACGATTTACAGTCTGCAGGTGACGAATGCGGTCTGTACCTATCCGGTATTCCGTCCGTGTATCGGCATGGACAAGCAGGAGATCGTATCTGTTGCGGAGAAGATCAAGACCTATGAGACCTCCATTCTTCCGTATGAGGACTGCTGTACGGTATTTGTTGCCAAGCATCCGGTAACCAAGCCGAAGTTGGAGGACATTGAACAGTCTGAAACCTTGCTTGCCGATGTGATCGACGCGATGGTGGATCGGGCGATCGAGACGCGTGAGGTCATGAAGGTACGCTGACAAAAAAGTAGTATATGAACAGCATTTGGGATCGTACAGCCTGCATAGGAATGTTGGTCTGAATGATAGTCGAAAGGTATTATGTCATATGAATCCAGATACTATCTTACATGGCAAACGAGTTGCGACATTGACACTCGGCTGTAAGGTAAATCAATATGAGACAGAGGGCATGCGGGAGCTGTTAGAGGCTGCCGGATGCCAATTTGTTGCTTTTGAAGAAGAGGCGGATATCTATCTGGTAAATACCTGTTCCGTGACAAATATTGCGGAACGAAAGTCCAGACAGATGCTCCATAAGGCGAAGAAACGGAATCCGGAGGCCATCGTGGTTGCTGCCGGATGTTATGTTCAAACAGTTCCGCAGGAAGTGATCGAGGATCTTGCTGTGGATCTGGTGATCGGTAATAATCACAAGAAAGAGATCGTAGAGATTCTGGACAATTATTATAAGAATTATAAGAGCGATAATAATGCATATGAATGCTGGAATCCGACAGAGGAGCATACCGAGTATGAGAATATGCGGGTCACACACAGGACGGAGCGGGTGCGTGCCTATGTGAAGATTCAGGACGGCTGCAATCAATTCTGCTCCTATTGTATCATTCCTTATGTTCGGGGCAGGATCCGGAGCCGGCAGATTCCGGATGTTGTAACAGAGGTTGAGACGCTTGCTGAAGAAGGCTGCAAGGAGATCGTGCTGACCGGCATTCATATCAGTTCGTATGGGAAGGACTGGGATGAGGCGTCTCTTCATTCATCGGATTTGGACGGAACACAGCTTCTTGCTTTGATCGACCGGTTATGCCGGATCGAAGGAATTGCAAGAATCCGACTTGGTTCCCTGGAACCGAGGATCATGACGACTTCCTTTATGGAAGCATTGGCCTCCTATCCGAAGGTTTGTCCGCATTTTCACTTATCCCTGCAAAGTGCCTGTAATGAGACTCTGCGCCGTATGAACCGCAAATATACGATTGAAGAATATAAGGAGTGCTGTGACCGCCTGCGACAGGTCTATGATCGTCCGGCCATCACCACGGATGTGATCGTCGGGTTTCCGGGAGAGACCGGGGAAGAGTTTACTGAAACGGTTAAGAATCTGGAAACATTACAGTTATATGAGATTCACGTATTTAAGTATTCATCAAGACGCGGGACGGTGGCAGAGAAGCTGGATGGACAGGTATCCCCTGAGGAGAAGAATCGGAGAAGCGATATTCTGCTTGCACTGACTGCCAGACAGAAGCAGGCGTTTGAGGAAAGCTTTGTCGGAGAAGAGGTAGAGGTGTTGGTGGAGGAATCAGTCGGGGAAGCATTCCCGGATAATACAACTGATTATCCGGGGAAAATATATGCCGGACATACTGAACGATATATAAGAGTTGAGACAGTCTCTTTTGAGGATCTGACTGATCAGATGATCAAGGTATGCTATTCCTGTCGGTTTCATTCGGAAACATGATAGATGATCAGGTGATGAAAAAAAGTCTTTATTCATCAAAATCTTCTTGGTTTATCATATTGATTTCTTGTGCAGATTCTAAAGGTTCAGGCGTTCCAATGATAATATCATTTGCAAAATAATAGTGTAATCCAGCGGTGTTAGAAGGTATCTCATCTAAGAATATATACATGGTGTCCGGATCTGAGTCCCCCTGTTCCAAGCGCTCAAAATGAGCATATACATCGCGATTCACTGCGTCAGTTGAAACACGTGAGATAATCACCATATTAAGCGACATATGATTTTTACAAGCATATGTTTGTATTTCGTATCCGGCGAGTTTTCTTCTGCTGGATAGTTTTATCACATCCGGATAGAACATGATATGAGAGTATTTTGTGGCACATTCTTCCCAAGCGGGATCTGTTAATAAGGATTCATATTGATATCGCTCGGAAGGAGCATAGTTTTCGCGTGCATACAGAATACGTGGAGAAATATCAATTATTTGAATGATAATGGAAGTTGTTATGAGAAGCTCCGGTATATATTTCTTCTTGATTAGATGATGAATCCCTATGCAGGTGAATAGGAATATCATATAATATACCGGCCAAATCAGCCTTCCGCTGCAACGAAAGACGGATAATGCATTTGTGATACCATCCGGGATCGGAATATAGATGGCATGGTCATTAAAAGTAATGATATTGCTAGTAGCCAGAAGGGTGAATACGACGCAGAAGACGATATAAGGAATACTCTTTTTGATTCTTTTTTTGTGTTCTTTTTTATTCTTTGACGGTTCCTGCTGTTCAGTATCAGCAGTCTTTTTAACTATTTTATTCTGAATGATGCGGACCGTGAATAACACAGCGCATACTATGATCAGGATCATCATGCCCGAACCGAGATAAGCCAAGCCTTCATATTGCCATTGGGAGATGGTAGGAAGCTGCTTGAAAAAAAAGGAGTAATCAAAGGGATTGATAAATCCGTTAAGATTAAAAGTAAAGATTCCATAAAACATGCCGTTTTTGGAACCACTTCCATAAAAAAGTCCTGAAATCCATCCGGATAAAAGAACGCATACACCTGACACAAGAATAGAGAGAAAGCCGCGTTTATATTTGTAATGCAACGCCTGATCCAATGCATCACACAGCATGCATCCCCAGATCATAGGCAGAAAATATAAATGCGTAAGTGTCGATATCGTGCTTAGTGCTGCCCAGGATAATATGCTTTTTACTGTGGATAGCTCAGACTCTTTGCAGATCCACAAATAGAGGGATGCGATAATGAGCCATTGAGCGGAAAGGCTTGTATGATAGTACATCCGAAACAACATGATCAATGAACCGGAAAAAAACAAAGATGAAAGAATAGAGAATAGCTTTTTTTGCGTAAAATGATATATGAAGCACGCAGCAAATCCTCCTTGCAGAGCGTAACATAGGGCACCAAATAATCCAAAATATTGAAAATCAGCAGGTAAGATTCCTGAAAAAAGCTTGAAGAAAATGGCAAATATAGGAATGGAATCAGTATAGATCACGGAAACCATATTGGGATACTGGATATTTTCAATTAATCCGATCGGAAAGTGCCAGCCGGATGCCCGATACTCTACCCATCCCAGATAATGTTGGGTCAGATCGGTCACATTTTGAGGAAGAAGCCAGTCGGTATATGTAAAATCAAGGATATCAATACCAAAAAATGAGAGAAAGAGAATAATACCTAAAACTGCACCTGATATAAAAACGATAATTTTATTCTTGTCTTTCATAATCTTACCTCAAATTGCATTCTGAAATATTCAAAACCATAGTATCAAAAAATAGTTGGAAAATCAATTATGGAATTGAAATCCTGGACTAAGATGTTTATAATAAAACAATATAGGTGGAAAACGCAAGCGAGAATCTTTAGTGGTGACAAAAGGAGCAGGAGATGCCAGACCAAGTAGCCAAAAACTCTTTATTAAAAAAGTACAGGGTTTATATCGTCTCAAGTATTTGCATTGTTATTACAATGCTTTTTGTACTATACGTAAAAAAATTCTGGCCTTTTGGAGATGCATCATTTATGAGTGGCGATTTTGTGATGCAGGGATGGGCATATGCGACCGGTCTTCGCCATAAACTGATGACCGGAGATTCTCTTTTCTATACATTCGAATCCGGATATGGAATCAATTATTACAGCAATCTGGCATTCTATTTCAATCCTTTTATGCTGTTGTTCTCGCTGGTGCCTACTACATCCGTTCTTCAGACAGCAACGATCACCTATATTTTGACGCTTCTGCTTTGCAATATATCCATGCTGATCTATCTGACCAATCGCCCGAAGCGGGCATTGGAGCGTGAGAACTTTGGCAATATGTTGTTTTCATTATCATTTACACTTTGTATGTATGTTGTATCGAATACTGTGAACTGGAACTTTTTGTTCACAGCGGTGTTCTTCCCGTTGATATTGCTTGGGTTAGAGCATTTTGTATATCATGGCAAATGGAAGCTTTACACATGTTCTCTTGCAGTTGCTTTTTTGACCTGTTATTATTTCACGGGTCTGTTTTGTGTTTTTATTGTATTATATTATTTAGTGCTGGAGTTTGACTCCTTTCAATTATTTGTAGACCGGTCATTGCGATTAATCGGACTATCTGCAATTGCTGTTGGAATATCCGCCTTTTTGTCGATACCTACTTATCTGCAGCTGATGAGCCAATCCTATTCGGTCAGCGGATATGATGGAGGATTATGGTTTGTTGATTATTTTGACACGATTCAGAATTTTTTTGCGTTTAATAATTCTATCGAGATCGGCAGCGCAGAAAATGCGTATGGCGAGATCAGCTTGTATTTCGGACTGCTTCCGTTGCTGTTTGCAACGATGTATTTTTTTAATGCACGCATTAGCATAAAAGAGCGGATCAGGAAATTGACAGTTTTTATTTTATATATGCTTTCTTTTGACTTGAATCCATTGAATTATGTGATGCATTTATTTCACTACCCATCCTGGTTTCCAAATCGGTTTTCATGGTTCTTTATTATGTATTGTGTGATTCTTGCATATGAAAACTGGATCGTGATGAGAAATAACAAGTATAAAAGGATTCTGATTCCGGCTATCTGTTCAGGCATGATATGGATCGTATTGATTATTTTATGTTCCTTTGAAGCTCCGACACATTTGAATTCCTATACATATCAATATAGCGCTTTGATCATAGCTGTCTATCTGCTTGTTTTTCTTTTGCATTCGATCAGCCGTAAGGTTGCCCCTGCGGTATTGGTGATATTAGGATGTTTAGAACTTGTTTTGTCGTTCTCCTATTCTATTATTTTCCGTAGTACCGTTGTCTCTATGTCAAGATATAATAATGGTTATGTGGAAATGAGGGATTTGATTAATCAATATTGCCGTGATGAAGCACATGGTTATTCAAAAATTCTGACTCAAAGAGATTATTATGGACAGCAAAATACGGGGCTGTTCATGCAATACAAGTCTCCGACTGCATTTGCAAGTTCGATTAATGATACAGGCGGTTTTCTTGTGACGCTGGGAATATACTGTGGAACAAACAATTATAAGCATTTTACCTATGTTCCGGCAACAATGTCGATGTTCAATAATCAATATATCTATATTAATAAGCAGATCGTAGATTATAACAGTTATTTTTATATCAACTCTATTAAGGATGATATATATGATAATTATCCTGTATTGTATGATAATGGTATAATAACCATACGGGAAAATCCGGATGTTTTGTCTGTTGGATATTTGATTGATCAGGGATTGGAGGAATATGAGGATGAGGATGTATTTGCCAATCTCAACAATTATGTGGAACATGCTTGCGGCGTTAACGGAATAATGCAGGAGACCGCTTTGAAGCCGGTTGAAATGGTTACCCTGAACTGCCAATCTGCGTTGATCGGTAATGATCTGGTCATAGGGCATAATCTGGCAGATGATTCGTTTTCAAATGTGGATTTCACGGATCCTTTGAATATATTTAACTTTGACGTCCGGGAATATGATCCTTCTACGGATTCATATGTTCTGATCACATATGAAGCACAGGAACCGGGAGATTATTATATTGAAATGGAAGGTGAACTGTGCAGGCTTGGTAATCTGGAAAAAGGAGAGCAGGGGCAGGTTATCATGCATGTGGATGCAACCGAGCTGGTCGGTTATATCGCACCTTTCACTGTAAAAAGTGCTGTGTTTAACTATGATAAATGGGAGCAGGCATACAATGCGCTGGCTCGGAATCAGTTAGAGGTGCAGGAAATGAATTCCTCTTATGTAAAAGGAACATTGGATGCAGATCGTGCCGGGTTGTTGTTTATGAGCATTGCGTATGACAGCAATTGGCACGCTTATGTGGATGGGCAGGAGGTGCCGATCGAACCGGTCGATTCGAATGCTTTTCTTTCAATTCCGGTTGAAGAGGGAACACATTCAATCGAGATCATTTATAAACAACGCGGTATTGTGATAGGGACGATCGTGTCCGGATTTTCTGTGTTAGGATTGGCTGTTTTATGGATCCAGAGTAAAAAAAGGGGTAATCATAAGGATGCAGAATAAAGCAAAAACATGGTGGAAGAATCATTATGTGTATATAATATCAAGTGTATTGATCTTATTCGTAATGGCAATCGTATTATATGTAAAGGAATGCTGGCCGTTAGGGTGGAAACCATTGATGCGAGGTGATTTTGTAGGTCAGACGGTTCCTTTTGTATTGGAATTGAAGCGTAAGATCTTAGCGGGTGAATCTATTCTGTACACATGGAATGCAGGTATGGGAACGAATTTTATTGCGACGCTTGCTTACGGATTATGTTCGCCCTTTGTTCTGATATTCTTTTTTGTGCCGGATCATATGATGATAAAGGCTGGAGTATTAGTCTATATTATGATTCTGCTCTGTATGAATGCAACGATGATCTATTATCTGACACATAGACCAGAAAAAGCGTTGGACAAGAATGATCCGGTGAGCATGGTACTTTCCTTGGCATATACCATGTGTGCTTATATGGTATCCTTTATGGATGTGTGGTATTATTTGAGCTGTTCTGTGTTTCTTCCGCTTGTTCTGCTCGGATTGGAGCAATATATTTATCAGAGGAAATGGAAATTATATGTTATTACATTATTTGCGGCTTTTCTAAGTAATTATTATTTGACCGGGCTGTTTTGCATATTTATTATTCTGTATTACTTTACAATGAGTTTTAAGGGATGGAAGCATTTTCTTGTAACCTCATATAAGATATTGCTTCTATCTGCTGCTTCGATCCTTGCTTCTTCGGCGATTATCCTGCCGACGATCCAACAACTTAGAAATACCAGCGCAACCTCATCCGCTTATCAAGGTGATGCATGGTATACAACATTCTGGGATGAGATTCAATTTCTTTTTTCTTTTCAACAGGCAGGATTTATAGGAAGCAGTCCGGGAAGTTATGGAGATAACCAGATTTATTTTGGGATTTTCCCTTTGATGCTGACATCAGTCTATTTTTTGTTAAAAGATATATCCGGTTCGGAAAAAATAAAAAAAGGGCTGCTTCTCGTTTTTTATTTTCTTGCTTTTGATTTGAATATACTTAATTATGTTATGCACCTTGGACATTATCCGAATTATTATCCAAACCGGTTTTCAATTTTCTTCACCTTGTTGTGTATTGTTTTGGCAGGTGATGCATGGCATGTAATGGGAGAGAAGAATTATCGCAATTTAAGCTTTGGGAAAACATTGATATTGGGATTCTCCGGCGTAATGCTGGTAATCCTGTGTTTTGTATTTGCTACCCGAACGAATGCGGCATACTCCTATTATCTTACGATCAGCTTGTGTGTGATCTATATGTTGGGTATGATTGTTTTGCCATATTTTGTTCAGGCGAAACACGTGATTTATATCGTTGCGATGATGGAGCTTGTGTTGAATTTTGCTTTTATGCTTCTGACAAAGGAAATCTATTTTTCTGATTTTACAGAGAAATATGCACTTCAGGCATTCATGAATGAAAGTGATATAACAGAAACTGGCGGGTTCTCCAAAAATTCCTTTGGAGACGTTCCGCCTTCTTATAATCAGGGGCTTTTGTGCGGATATAAGGATTTATCATTCTTTTCCAGTTCCATGACGTTGAAAGAGGATTTCTTTCAAGCATTAGGCTTCGAACGTACAACGAATGGCTTGAAGGGTACAGGATGGAATCCGGCAGTTTTATCTATGCTTAATATAGAATATCAGGTTGTGGATTGGGATGAGTCGTATCTTGGAACATCAGATTTCCTTTATTCTGATTCCGTTGAGATCTATCATGGATTTGATTATATTAACCGGAAAGATAATCTGACTGTTTATCGGAATCCAACTGTGCTGAATCTTGGATATATGATAGATCCGAAATGTGAAGATTTGACATTTTCATATTCGGATGAAGTGACATTTCGTGAAAAGATCAATGAATTTGTGTCGACAGTCGGTGGATGCGGGGACGTGTTGACAAAAACAAATGCAGAAGTTATGAAGGTCGAGTCAGATGACTGTATTGCTGCGATCATTGGTAATCAATGGGTACTGGGAGAGAGTGAGGAGGCAATGATCAGAAACGGTCTGCTTATGGATAAGGTGGATTTGTTTTCGGATGCAAATTTTGAGGATTCGAGTGCTGATCCTTATTTGTTCTTGACATACCGTATGCCGGAAGCGGGATATTATTATGCGGAGACAAGTGGTATTATCTCTCCGATCGGGTATGCTGAGGAAGGTGAAGTGATAAAAGTATATTTGCGAATCGAACGAGATCAGATTACTCCAACCGGTATCGCAACGGGATGGCTTGAAATCTACAAATATCAGGAAGATGAGTGGAGGAAAGCATATCAAAAACTATCGAAAGAGCAATTGGTGATTGAAGAATATGATTCCTCCCATATAATTGGAACCGTGGATGCCAGTGAAGGAGGTTTGCTATTTACAAGTATTCCATATGATGACAATTGGCATCTGTATGTAGATGGCAATGAAACGGAAATAACACCTTTATGGAACGGAACATTTGTGTCTGCTCATTTAGATAGAGGTGTTCATTCTGTCGTTTTGAGGTATCGGCAAAAGTGGCTTGTTCCCGGTGTTGTTATCAGCATATTAATGTTTGGTTGTTTTGTTTTTGGAATTGTAATTGAAAAAAAGAAAAATGCAGGTATAGGGAAATGAAGACAAACAAATCTGTATCGGTTGTGGTTGCCGGATATAATGAAGAGGACAATATTAAAAGCGCGATGAAGGAAATACTGGATTCCTTGGAACAGAATTTCGAAATGTACGAATTAATCCTTGTCGATGATGCTTCGAAAGATTCCACTTTAAGGTTGATGCAGGAATTCGCGGATACTCATGATCATGTAAGAGTTCTGTGTAATCATGTAAATCTTAATTTTGGAACATCTGTGCTTAGGGGGATGATTGCTGCGCAGTATGATTATGTTACCTATAATGCTTGTGATCTTCCGATTAAACCTGAGGATATGGTTCAGTTGATCTGTAACATGCATGAAGATACAGATGTCCTTGTCATGCAGAGGACAGACTATGTTACAACAAAATGGAGGGGAATCACATCAAAAGGAAATCAGATTTTATTAAAGATTCTTTTTCCCAAGTTGACTAAAGATACGCCAGTGCTTAATTATAGCCAGATATACAGAAGGAGCGTTCTGAATGAAATTCTCCCATTTGCACGAAGTCCTATTTTTGTCTGGCCGGAGTTGGTGTTTCGTGCAAAGCTTAAAGGGAAACGGATAGAAAATGTTCCTGTGAAATGTAATGTTTCGAATTTGAGAAAGGGTGCGTTTGGACATCCGCATGATATTATATGGGGGATGTATGAAATGCTGCGTTTCCGCCTCCGTGTGTGGAAAGGGGATTATGAATGATCGTGAAAGAGTGGAAAAAGCGGGACTTAGTTGATTTATTTTTTTGTATAGTATTTTCAATTGTCTGTATAGTGTTTTTTATTCATAGATTGATAAGAGGAATTGATATTACAGATGAGACATCATATGCTGTAACTGCGTATCGACTGGTTCGCGGAAATATACTGTTTCGCGATGTTTGGGATGTTCAGTCGTCATTCGCGGTTATTTATGCGGGGATCTTGTACTTATATATGAAAATAACGGGAACGGTAGATGGATGCATTTTGTTTTCTCGGATCATGTTTTTTGCCCTTAATTGTGGCGTGTCATATTTCCTGTTCCGTTCCTGCAAGAAATACTTCAGTGTAGGATGCTCTATTCTTCTTAGTGTTTTCTACTTATTTTATGCGCCGTTTTCTATCTATGCTTTTTCGTATAATAATATGGTCATTTTACTGAGTTCTTTGATTATTCTGCTGATATTTCAAGGAATTATATCAAAGAGAAGTGTTTTTTTTGTATTAGGTGGTATCAGCGGATGTATGCTTGTATTCATATATCCGACGATGGTGTTTTTTGCTCCTATGATGATTGTGCTGTTGCTGCTGAGGCATAAAAAGATCGGCAGAGCGTGGCTGTACGTTATGATCGGCGGTTTGATCTCTGCCGTTCTGATAGCCGGAATCTTACTGCTAACAGTCGGATGGGATTCGTTTATGATCTGGGTTGATAGTATCTTGAAGGATCCGGCGTATGGAGATAAGGATCGGATTCAGATCATCTTACATGGAATCGAATATATATTTGCGCCGTTTGCCAATACCGGTTTGTGGATTAAGCTGTTTTGTGTCTGCTTATTTGTTGCAGGATTATTATCCAAGAGATTTCCGAAGCTGAAGCTGATCATGCTGATCTATCCTGTAATTGTATTGATTGATCGATATCCGTTTCAGGAAAAACAGCAGGCATATTCAGTGGGAAATTATATCTTTTACCTAGCATTTTTGGGACCGATTCTGATTGCTTTTACAGAAAAGTACAGAAAAGAATTTGGATTTTTGTTATATTACGCATGGCTGCCGAGTTTTCTGATATATATGATTGTTGCCGGTTCTTCCTATGGAGGCGCCGGTCAGGGAACCTATACTTTGGTCTTTGCTGCTTTGGTCACACTGATGGAAATGTTATTGATCGTGCAGGAAACATATGGAATGAATACGTTTGATCAGAGAAACGGCGAAACATGGCTTAAAAATGCTTTGATGATCGGGATGCTATGTATTACCGTTGTAGGTGAACTATGGGTGTATCGGAGTATGGTGTATAGAGATGGCCGTATTGATAAGCTTTCTGTCAAAATGGAAACGGGTCCGTATAAAGGGCTGTATACAACGGATTCAAAACATGATTTTTTGCTGGAATTGGAATCTGTATTAAATAATCTGGAGGAACCTGGCAAGACAGAAATGGTCTTATATCATTGTACATTTGCTTATCTTTATTTGGATATGTTTCCGACGACACCGACATCCTGGGGGCTTTATCCTATGAATGGAATGGACAATCAGCAGATTTATCTGGATTATTTTGGGGTAGATTCGTCTCATCTTCCTGATTATATATATATTGTAAATGTTCCGGATGATTTTGACTATGACGGACAACAGGAGGAATATTATACATACGCAGAACGGCTGAATGCATTTATTTCGATGAATTATGAGCTTATAGATAACAGACCGTTGGGAGATGGCGGTAATGTAAAAAAACTGAAGCTGGCACAATCCTACGAACAGGCAATGGAGAATATGGAAAAGGTGAATGTATCCAGTATGTTCTCAAGTGGGTTCACAGAGCTTGCAATCGATGATCGGGTTCTGCTTCAGGCACCAAAATCGGGAGAATTGGTCATCACTAATTATAATGGAAAGAAGAAATCAATGCAGATGCATATGACGGTTAAATCTGTAAATGACGAAACGATAACGTTATGGCTGAGCGGAGGAGGAATGCAGAAATCATATACAATTGACGACTCGGATCAGGATATCGTGTGGGAAGATGAACTTGAGCCGGGAGATAATAAGCTGTCGCTGATCGTAACTACTAATAATGTGGAGGATACGGAGGAGATAGGTGCTTCGTATTATTATATATATAATTATAGTGTTGAACTAAATTAAGTAAGAGGGTGTTGATTTTCGGCATTCTACTTGTTAAAATATCGTAGATGGATGAAAAATAATCTTATGAGAGGTGAAATGAAATGGGAAGGGTTAAAATTGGCGTGATCGGAACCGGTAATATGGGGCGTAATCATGTTCGGGTACTGCATGGTCTGAATAACATATATGAATTAGTCGGTATTTACGACAGTAATGAAATTCAGGCGGAAACGATAGCAGGTCAGTATAAAACTAAGAAGTTTGATTCTGTAGAAGAATTATTGGATCAGGTAGAGGCGGTCGTGTTGGCGGTTCCTTCCTCTCTTCATAAGAAAGCGGGATTGGTGGTCGCTGAGCACGGAGTACATGCCCTGATTGAAAAACCACTTGCCACCACTAGCGAGGACGCCCGTGTGTTGGCAGACGCATTCGAATCCCGGGGACTTAAATTAATGATCGGACATATTGAACGGTTCAATCCTGCGATTCAGGAATTAGATAAGGTATTAGATGATAAACAGATTTTTTATATTGAGGTGCACAGATATAGTCCTTTCAGCGGCAGCGGACGGATAACGGACACCAGTGTTGTGGAAGATCTTATGATCCATGATGTGGATCTGGTGTGCCATTTGATGAAGGCTCAGGAGATTGAGTCCATATATGGAGCCGGCGAATGTATTGCTTCCAAACAGACGGATTTTGCCTCCTGCATGTTGAAATTCTCGAACCATACGCATGCAACGATCAATGCCAGCCGGGTGGCACAGGAAAAGGAACGGAGTATTTATGTTCATACGAAGGAGTGCAGTGTCTATGCTGATCTTTTGGCAAAGACTCTGACGATTGCGACCAACGCGAATCTGAAGGTGGATGACAGAAAGGGAAATGCCTATATTCAGGAAGGCGTTGTTCAGAAAATATTTGTTCCGATCAAGGAACCGTTGCAGAGTGAATTGATCGCATTTCATGATGCGTTAGAAGATGCCATTCCGATTCCTGTGGATTCGAAGGTGGCAATTCAGGCAATCCAGATATGTGAGCAAGTAGTATTACAGGCAAAAGGAGAAGAATGATGAAAGTACCTTTTTTTGATCTTAAAAATCAGTATCAGGAATTAAAGCAGGAGGTAGAGCCTGAGATATTAAAGGTGATGGAAAGCTGTGCCTATATTGGCGGTGGTACGGTGCAGGAATTCCAGACGCATGTTGCAGATTATCTGGGAGCCAAATATGCGATAGGCTGCGGTAACGGAACGGAAGCGCTGGTTTTGGGACTGCGCGCATGCAATATAAAGCCGGGAGATGAGGTGATCACTACTCCGTTTACATTCTTTGCTACAGCGGAGGCGATTGCTTCGATTGGCGCGGTTCCTGTGTTTGTGGATATTAAAGAGGATGATTATACGATCGATCCGGCACAGGTGGAACGCTATATTACGGATAAGACCAAGGCAATCCTCCCGGTTCATATATTTGGCGCGGCCTGTGATATGGATGCGATCCTGGAGATTGCCCGTAAACATGATCTGTATGTGATCGAAGATGCGGCACAGGCTATTGGTGGTGAATACAAGGGACGAAAACTGGGAACGATCGGTGACGTCGGATGCTTCTCCTTCTATCCGACCAAGAATCTCGGCGGCTGTGGTGATGGCGGCATGGTAGTTACCAATGATGATGAGAGGGCGGTCATCTTGGGCGCGCTTCATGAGCATGGTGCCGGACAGCAGGGTGCGAAGGCGAAGGAATATTTGGATGGAACCGTGGAAATACTGGAAACTAAGGAACAGGCAGATGAATTGTATAATCCGTATAAGTATTTCAACTATCTGATCGGATATAATTCCCGTCTGGACGCGTTGCAGGCTAAGGTATTGGATATTAAACTGAAGCACCTGGATACCTATAATCAAAAGAGGGCGGCTATTGCCGACAAATATAAGAAGGGCTTAACCGGTCAGGTAATCTTCCCTGCATATAATTCCGACATAAAATCGTGCTGGCATCAATTTGTGATCCGCTCAGATTATAAGGAAGAACTCTGTGATTATCTTGGAAAGAATGAGATCGGGTGCGGAACCTTCTATCCGATTCCTCTGCATAAGCAGAAGGCTTTCAGTACCGGGAATGCAAAGAATACCGATGTCAGTCTTCCGATCGCTGAGCTGATCGCGTCACAGTCAGTCTGTCTGCCGATCTATCCGGAGCTGACGGATGAACAGGTAGAATTGGTGATTCAGACTGTGAATCAGTTTTATAAGACAAAGGAGTAGCCGGAATATGCGAGAGGATGTATTTATTCATGAAACGGCAGAGGTGAGCGCCCAGGCGGATATCGGAAAAGGAACGAAGATCTGGAATCAGGCACAGGTAAGAGAAGGCGCTGTCATCGGAGAATCATGTATCATTAGCAAGAATGTGTATATTGATGAGAATGTACACATCGGTTCACGGGTTAAGATTCAGAATAATGTGAATGTATACCATGGGGTGATGGTAGAGGATGATGTCTTTCTTGGACCTTCCATGACATTTACGAATGATATGTTTCCGCGGGCCTTTAATGCAGATTGGGTGGTTAGTGACACCCTGGTCAGACGAGGCGCGTCCATTGGTGCTAATTCCACGATCCGCTGTGGAATAGAGATTGGTGAATATGCTATGATCGGCGCCGGCAGTGTCGTTACCAAAGATGTTCCTGCACATGCATTGATGGTTGGCAATCCCGCCAAACAGATTGGTTGGGTCTGTGTCTGCGGACAGAAGATTGAGCGGGACGGAATTTGTAAACAATGCGGACGAAAGAATCATATAGAAGAGGAATGAGGCTGAGGAACTTACGGATGCAAGGATCTGACAGAAGATCGATCGGGAACAGGTATGTCCCGGGACTACAGCTGGTCACTTGCAAAGAGTTTATTTTCATAGTATAATTACCCTCGGCGATGGCGATTCCCTATGGTCGGACAAAGAAATGAAATTAGAAATGATAATTAGACATGAATATTAGAGAAGTGAGAAGTGATAAGCAAAGGATGTGAGTGTATGGATAGTACGCAGCAGGTAGAAGTGTATAAGGATAACGGACTTGATGTCGTTGATATTCTGGCACAGGTTTATGAAGCTCTTTCTGAGAAAGGTTATAATCCGGTCAGTCAGATCGTGGGATATATTATGAGTGGCGATCCAACGTATATCACCAGTTATAAGAATGCCAGAAGCTTGATCATGAAGGCGGAACGGGATGAAATCATAGAAGTACTGTTAGAGAATTATATTGATACACGACTGAAGCAATAAGTTTGAAATCGTTATGAAATTAATGGGATTAGATTACGGGACAAAGACGGTTGGCGTAGCAGTGAGTGACGGACTTGGCATTACTGCGCAGCCATTAGAGACGATTACCCGTAAGGAAGAGAACAAGTTAAGACAGACCTATGCAAGGATAGAGGCTATCATTGAAGAATACGGGATTGAGAAGATCATTCTTGGATATCCTAAGAACATGAACAACACGGTCGGAGAACGTGCCGAGGCCTGCGAGAAGGTGAAGGAAGATCTGGAACGCAGAACCGGACTCAGCGTGGAGCTGTGGGATGAACGATTGACAACGGTTGAGTCGGAACGGGTACTGAAAGCATCCGGAGTCAGACGGGAGAACCGGAAAGCAGTGATCGATCAGATGGCTGCCGTATTGATCCTGCAGAGTTATATGGATGCGGCGGATAAGAAGAACTGACAGAAAGAATCGATAAGAAGCATAGATAAGAAACATAGATAAGAAGCGCTGATAAGAAGCATAGATAAGAAACATTGTAATAGAAAGAAACTGTCAGGAAGAAGCTTTGGATCAAAGGACTGATAATAGGTAGAATGTATGGATTACAAGGATAATGATCAAGAGGAAGAACTGATCGCAATTCCGTTTGTAACGGAGGACGGAGAGACGATCGATATGTATGTGCTGGAGGAAACAACACTTCAGGGAGTTCATTATATATTGGTAACGGATTCGCTTTCTGAGGATGATGAAGAAGCGATCGTGACGATCATGAAAGAGGAATCGAAGGAAGAAAAGGATTTAAAGGATAAGAAAGCTGTTAATAACAGCGCTTATGATTCCGAAGAATATACAATGTATCATCTTGTAGAGGATGAAACGGAATTAAATGCAGTTGCCAAAGTATTTGCTGAATTGATGGATGATGTGGAATTTGAAATCTAAAAGCTGACATGCATAAAAACGATTATGAGATTAACAACTGTCGGAAGATTATTAATACAATAAAAATACATAAAGAGAAAGAAGAATAGATCAGCATTCTGTCGTGAAATATTTGATTGCGGTCGGGGCATTTCTGTGGTATCCGATGTGTAATGATGTATCATACGGCAGTTTTGCTTTCAAGGAAAGAGTCGGAGGTTATTAATTATATGAAAACAACAGAACAGAGCATGCCGGTAAAGATTATTCCTTTGGGAGGGCTTGATCAGATCGGCATGAATATTACTGCGATCGAATATGATGATACGATCGTGGTGGTGGATTGCGGCCTGTCATTTCCGGATGATGAGATGCTGGGAATTGATCTGGTCATTCCGGATGTAACTTATTTGAAGGAACATGCAGACAAGGTGAAGGGCCTGGTGATCACACATGGACATGAAGATCACATTGGGGCGATCCCTTATGTTGAGCAGGAGATCAATATGCCGATCTATGCGACGAAGCTTACTATGGGCTTGATCGATGGCAAGCTGAAGGAGCATAATCTGCTGCAGAACATTAAGCGTAAGATCGTGACGCATGGACAGATCATTAATCTGGGCTGTCTAAGAGTTGAATTTATCCGGACGACACATAGTATTGCGGATGCTTCGGCGCTTGCAATCTATACACCTGCCGGAACCATTGTGCATACTGGCGACTTCAAGGTGGATTATACACCGGTGTACGGTGACGCGATCGATCTGCAAAGGTTTGCCGAGCTTGGCAGGAAGTGTGTGCTGGCATTGATGTGCGACAGTACGAATGTGGAACGCCCGGGATTTACTATGTCAGAACGGACGGTAGGCAAGACCTTTGACAGTCTGTTCGCCGATCATCAGGAGCATCGGATCATTGTGGCTACCTTTGCGTCTAATGTGGACCGGGTACAGCAGATCATTAATTCTGCATATAAATACGGCAGAAAAGTGGTAGTTGAAGGACGGAGCATGGTGAATATCATCACCGTTGCGCAGGAGCTTGGGTATATTCAGATCCCGGATAATACCCTGATCGATATTGAGGAGCTGTCCAATTATCCGGATGATAAAACGGTTCTGATCACGACCGGAAGTCAGGGCGAAAATATGGCTGCTTTGTCCAGGATTGCAGCGAATATTCATAAAAAGGTGACGATCAAACCGGGAGATGTGGTGATATTGAGCTCTACGCCGATCCCGGGCAATGAGAAGGCGGTATCCAAGATCATTAATGAATTGGAAATGAAAGGCGCGAAAGTAATTTTTCAGGATACGCACGTTTCCGGACATGCCTGTCAGGAGGAGATCAAATTGATCTATACTTTGGTCCAGCCGAAGTATGCAATTCCGGTGCATGGGGAATACAGACATTTGAAGCGTCATGCAGAGTTGGCGGAAAGTCTTGGAATTGACAAGGAACATATATGTATACTTTCGAACGGAGATGTGTTAGAATTAACAGAGGAATCTGCCGAGGTGACCGGGACTGTACAGTCACAGGGAATCTATGTAGATGGTCTGGGCGTAGGAGATGTCGGCAATATTGTGCTGCGTGACCGTCAAATGCTGTCTCAGAATGGTCTGGTGATCGTGGTGGTTACCATGGAGGCCGGAAGCAGCCAGATCCTGGCAGGACCGGATATTGTGTCGCGTGGATTTGTATATGTGAGAGAATCCGAGAATCTGATGGAGGAATGCAGGGATGTGGTAGACGACGCATTGATGCGGTGTCTGGACCGGGGGATTACGGATTGGAATCGGCTTAAGACGGAGATCCGGGACGATCTCAGCGAGTTTTTGTGGCGGCGAGTGAAGCGGAATCCGATGATCCTTCCGATCATTACGGAAGTATAGATGGAATGTATATGACATTGAGTATGGACGAATAGTTACCGGATATGAGAGGTGTATGCTATGCAGCAGGTTCTTGATATGGCGGAGTCCTTGAAGAAGGAAATCCTGAATAGTGAAGAATACCGAAGGTATCAGGAAGCGGATCGCAGATTGAAGGAAAACCGTGAATTGTATGGCCGTTATAATGAATTCCGACGAAGAAATTATGAACTGCAATGCAGCGAAGGTGACGCCAATCTGTATGATGATGAGGTAAATCTTGTCAGAGAGTATGACTATGTATTACAGGATTCGGTCGTGAATGAATTCCGGCTGGCAGAACGACGGTTGGGGAAACTGATGCGGGCGGTATACAGAATCATTTCCGATGAATTGGTACTGGATGATGAATTTTTGCTACGATAAATGAACGGATTTGGAATGGATTTAAAATGAATGGATATAGAGTGTATTGATTTGAATGCATTGCAGAGAACATGAGGTGATCAACATGGGTGATAAAATGATCAGAAGTGGGATTCGGATCGTATTTCACATCTTGATTGATGTGGTGATAGTGCTGGCGATTATACAGATATTTATCACATCTTACAATTTCTTCTATAACGTATTTACGGACCGGCCGGCAAGCTATACGGAATCTGCCCAGGTTCAGGTGATCATTCCACCGGATTCGACGACTGTGGAGATCGTGGATATTCTGGAAGAGGATGGACTTGTAGAGGATAAATATGTAATGCTGGCGAAGATATATATATCCAGTTATCATGGTAAATTAATGCCGGGCACTTATGTCCTCAGCAAATCTATGACACAGAGCCAGATTTTGGATGCGTTGACACATACGGAAAAAGAGGATACGAACACAGGGTCATGATTACAGATGAGCGTATGACATCATTTCTTCATTCGATCTATAGAGAAGATGATGAGATGATCCGAACAATTGAACAGGAAGCGAGAGAAGAGGAAGTTCCAATCGTTCGTGCGGAGACGAAGGAGCTGCTGAAGGTATTGATCCTGAATCAACGCCCGAAGCGGATCTTAGAGGTCGGTACGGCGATTGGATTTTCTGCTATCTATATGAGTCAGTATCTTCCGAAGGATGGTTTGATCGATACGATTGAAAAATATGAACCGAGGATACAGGTGGCAAAGAGAAATTTTGAACGTACCGGCACGGCAGAACGAATCCGGCTCTTAGAAGGGGATGCAACGGAGATCTTAAAGGAGCTGAATGACTCATACGATATGATCTTTATGGATGCCGCAAAAGGACAATATATTCATTTCCTTCCGGATGTGCTTCGGTTACTTGCGACCGGTGGGATGCTGATCTCGGATAATGTCATGCAGGACGGGGACGTGTTGGAATCCAGGTACGCCGTAGAGAAACGGAATCGGACCATCCATACTAGAATGCGGGATTATATCTATACGCTGACACACCATGATCAATTAGAAACAGTAGTTCTTCCGCTGGGGGATGGAGTGGCCTTGAGCACGAAATTATCCGGAACGGAAGAATCAGACGGGATCAGACAGGATGACGGTTCTGATCTCTGAGAATGAAAAAGCAGAGTGAATAAGAGGTTATATATGAGACAGGTAGAACTATTAATTCCGGCCGGAAGCCTAGAAGTATTGAAGACGGCGGTCAGATATGGGGCGAATGCGGTCTATATAGGCGGAGAAGCTTATGGACTTCGCGCGAAGGCGCATAATTTCACGATAGAGGATATGAAGCAGGGAATTGCGTATGCGCATGCCTGTCAATGCAAGGTGTATGTGACAGTCAATATCTATGCGCATAATTATGATATGGAGGGACTGCGGGAATACCTGATCCGGCTGCGGGAGGTTCCGGTGGATGCTCTGATCGTTTCCGATCCGGGGGTATTTACTCTTGTTAAGGAGATTCTTCCGGACATGGAGATCCATATCAGCACACAGGCTAATAATACGAATTACGGCACGTATCAGTTTTGGTATCGGCAGGGAGCCAAGCGGGTGGTGTCGGCCAGAGAACTGTCCCTGCGTGAACTGAAAGAAATCCGTGAACGGATCCCGGATGATATGGAGATTGAAGCCTTTGTGCATGGAGCTATGTGCATATCTTACTCCGGCAGATGTCTGCTCAGTAATTATTTTACAGGCCGGGACGCAAATCGTGGCGCCTGTACGCATCCGTGCAGATGGAAATATGCGGTAGTCGAGGAAAGCCGCCCGGGTGAATATCTTCCGATAGAAGAGGACGAACGGGGAACCTATATATTTAATTCCAAGGATCTCTGTATGATCGAACATATTCCGGAGCTGATCGACGCCGGCATTGACAGTTTCAAGATTGAGGGCCGGATGAAGACGGCATTATATGTGGCTACGGTGGCAAGAACCTATCGGCATGCGATCGATGATTATCTTACATCGTCGGAGCTGTACCAATCCCGGATGGAAGAATACAGGAGTGAGATCTCCAAATGTACCTATCGTCAATTTACCACCGGATTTTATTTTGGTAAGACGGACGATACATCCCAGATCTATGACAACAATACCTATCTTAAGGAATATACCTATATTGGTATGGTGGATACTGTGACAGAGGATGGGTGTGTGGTGTTCGAACAGAAGAATAAGTTCTCTGTAGGTGAGACAATCGAAGCCATGATGTTCGATGGAAAGAATCGGGAGCTTACCGTCCGGGCCATCTATGATGAGCAGGGAAAATCCATGGAATCCGCACCGCATCCGAAGCAGATTCTGAAGGTGAAGCTGGATGAATCCCTGCCGGAGGGGTGTATTCTTCGCCGAAAAGAGTAAAGCAAATCAGTAAAACTGTTGTAAAGATAGTCTCTATATGCGCTCCAGATAATGATACAATTTCTGGAGTGCTTTTTTTTCAATCCGGCTGACATAGGATCTGGATATATTTAATTCCTGCGCGATCTCACGCTGTGTCATGGGCGTTTTGTGATACAGACCGTATCGCTTCTCTATGATCTCCTTCTCCCTGGGAGATAACAGGGTATTCATCATGGAATATATGATATCAATATGGTTTTCGGAGATCAGCTGCTCTAAGATATCTGTCGATTCGGAATCAACAATATCCATAAGACGGATCTCATTACCTTCTTTGTCGGATCCGATGGGCTCATACAGGGATACATCTTTTCCGGTTTTCTTCTCCTGCCGGAGCAGCATGAGAAGCTCGTTTTCAATGCAGCGGGAGGCATAGGTTCCCAGCTTGCTCCCCTTGGAGGGATCGAATGTATTGATTGCTTTGATAAGTCCGATGGTTCCGGTTGAAATCAGATCCTCCTGGTCATACGAGGCAGGATGATATTTCTTGACAATATGGGCAACCAGACGAAGGTTGCGTTCAACGAGGAGATTCCGGGCTCCCATATCTCCTTCCTGGGAACGTTTCAGATAATATGCCTCTTCTTCCGGGGATAGTGGCTGTTCGAAGGTTTGCATAAGAACTCCTGTTGAAGCATATTCTTACTGATAATCTATGTCAGATCTTTTGAAATGTGCTTTTCCACATTTCTGAACAGAAAATTATTTTAAAATACGGGTTGATATAGGAAAATGCATAGCGGCTTTTGATAAGAATCGGAGAAATGGCGTGGAAATGCAAAAAATACATAATAAAATTAATTGAATCTTGTTTAAAATGACGAAAACAAACAGTAGTAATTCTGAAAATCCTATGATAAAATTATAGTAATAATGTTGAATGAGAGGTAATGTACTATGCGTATTGCGGCGGGACGAAAAAAAATCAGACTTGGTGATCTGCTGGTAGCAGCAGGAGCAATTACGGATGAGCAATTGCAGGAAGCCATAGTCTACCAGAAGGAACATGGTGTTAAGCTGGGACGTGCCTTGGTTGATATGGATCTGATCAGTCAGGAACTTTTGAATCTGACCATTTCCCAGCAGTTGGGAATTGACTATATTGAATTGGCTTCTTGTAAGCTGGAGGAGGATGTTCTTCGACTGATTCCCGAGAAAGAGGTTATGCGGTGCCGCGCGATTCCGATTGAGATCGATCCGGACAATCCGAATGTGCTGAAGGTGGCAATGTCGGATCCTATGGACATCATCACAATTGATGACCTTAGTATTATGACGAATATGCAGATTGAACCCCTTCTTACCACGGACGAAGAGATCGAACAGGCAATCGGTCGGTATTATGGTAACCAACAGGGTATGGAGATGGCACAGGCTTACCTGAGAGAACGAGAGCAGGAAGGTCTGACGGATGCAGAGGCAGAGCAGCTGGATGATGAAGTTGATAATTCACCGATCGTTCTTCTTGTTAAGCAGATCTTAGAGGGCGGGGTTCGGCAGAGAGCATCCGATATTCATATAGAAGCATTAGAGACGGGTGTGCGTGTCCGATATCGAATTGATGGTGCTCTGAAGAAGGTTATGAGCTATGACCTTTCCTTGATGGCAGCGATCGTAGCGCGTATTAAGATCATTGGCGGCATGGATATTTCGGAAAAGAGAAAGCCCCAGGACGGTCGTATCTCCATATTTGTTGACCGTAAAGAGTTTGATATCCGTGTTTCCGTGCTTCCGACAGTATATGGTGAGAAGGTCGTAATGCGTCTTACCTCCAAGGATGGTCTGACCAAACCGAAGAGCGCTTTGGGACTTGGACCGGAAGAGATGAGGGTATTCGATGGTATCTTAAGTAATCCGCATGGAATTATTCTGGTTACAGGACCTACCGGTTCCGGTAAGTCTACAACATTGTATACGTCCTTAAGTGAATTAAATACAGAAGATGTTAATATAATTACGGTAGAAGATCCGGTCGAGGCAAATATCGTCGGAATCAATCAGGTTCAGGTTAATGTAAAGGCAGAGATGACATTCGCGGCAGCACTTCGTTCTATCCTGCGTCAGGATCCGGACATTATCATGATCGGTGAGATCCGTGATGGTGAGACGGCACAGATCGCGGTTCAGGCCGCTATCACCGGTCACCTTGTTGTATCCACTCTGCATACCAACAGTGCGGCCAGTACCGTAACCCGTCTGATCGATATGGGAATTGAGCCTTATGTTGTTGGAGATGCGTTGGTTGGCGTTATTGCTCAGCGTCTTGTCCGAAGACTTTGCCCGAAGTGTAAGACCGGTCGTTATGCAGAAGAAAATGAAAAGAAGATGCTCGGAGTTCCTGATGATGAAGAAATCGGAATCTATGAGCCGGTGGGATGTCCGCTATGCAATGATACCGGTTTCCAAGGACGTATCGGTGTGTATGAGATCATGCCGGTATCAAGAAGTCTTCAGGCGGTCATTGCAAGGGGGGCAACGGCAGACAAGATTGAGGAACAGGCACTGGCAGAAGGAATGCTTACCCTGAAGCTTGCAGCCGGTAATCTGGTTAAGCAGGGCATTACTTCCATGAGTGAAATGAAAAAGATCGTATATGAAGCCGGAGATGAATATTAATCGTTCAGAAGATAATATAAGATCAAGATATTATCTGGAGACAAGATCAAGATATAAAAGATCAGGACATATAAGATCAGGACATATAAAATCAAGACATATAAGATAAGGAGAAAAGATATGTTAGATATGAATGAATTGCTTGCCTTTGCAATTGAGAATAAGGCATCTGATATCCATTTTGCGGCGGGTATTCCTCCAAAGCTTCGAATCAACGGTAAGCTGGTCGGATTGGAAATGGATCCGTTAATGCCGGCTGATGTTGCGGAACTGCTTGGAAGCGTTATGAACGACAAGCAGAAGAAGACCCTTCGTGAAAAAGGTGAGGTCGATTATTCGTACGCGCATCAGACCTGTGGCCGTTTCCGTGTAAATGTGTATATGGACCGCGGTAATATGGCTGCTGCATTCCGTCGGGTTGATACAGTCATTCCGAGACCGGATCAGTTGGGTGTTCCGAATGCGGTGGTTGAATTATACAAGAAACGGCGTGGCCTGGTATTGGTAACCGGACCTACCGGTTCCGGTAAATCTACCACACTTGCTTCTATAATTAATAAGGCAAATGAAAACCGTGCGGATCATATCATTACTCTGGAGGATCCGATCGAGTATGTACATAATCATAAGAAGGCGATCGTAAATCAGCGGGAGGTTGGTATGGATACCTTAAGTTACGCGAATGCCTTGAGAGCTGCTCTTCGTCAGGATCCGGATATTATTCTTGTAGGTGAGATGCGTGACTATGAGACGATTTCGATTGCGATCACTGCAGCCGAGACCGGTCACCTGGTATTCTCAACCCTGCACACCATCGGAGCGGCAAGTACGATCGACCGTGTTATCGACGTATTCCCGCCGCATCAACAGCAGCAGATCCGTACGCAGTTGTCCATGACGTTGAATGCGGTTATTTCTCAGCAGCTTCTGCCAACAGCGGATGGCAAAGGCCGTGTTGCGGCATTCGAGGTCATGATCGCGAATCCGGCTATTCGAAGCCTGATCCGTGACGCCAAGACACATCAGATTCAGGCAACGGTGCAGACAAGCAAGGCACAGGGGATGATCACGATGGATGATGCCTTGTATGAGTTGTATCAACAGGGTACGATTACAAGGGATATGGCACTTACATATGCCCAAGAATTAGATGCGTTGCGGAAGAAGATAGGCTGATATTTTGTAATATTGCACAAAAAAGAATTCTTTTATGAAAATATTGTTGCAATATTCCTAAAGATAGAGTAAGATACAGTTAGAGAAATGTTAATACTTTGTTCACATTTGAAAACAAATGATGGGAGTAAGCGTGGAATTAACAAAGATTGACGAAGAATAAGGGTCGGAGGAGTAGCAATGGCGGTATATAAGTATAAGGTTGTAGATGCCAATGGTAAGAACAAGAAAGGCGATATCGAGGCACAGGATCAGGAACAGGCAATCAGTAAGTTAAGATCAGAGGGCTACACGGTTGTTTCTTGTGATGAAGCCGGAATGATGGATAAGGATATCCAGATCGGTTTCTTGAAGAAGAAGGTGAAACCGAGAGACTGGAGCGTGTTCTGCAAACAGTTCGGCAGCGTGTTAAAGGCCGGTGTTACAATTATATCTGCATTGGATATGATGTCAGAGCAGATGGATAATAAGACACTTAAGAATATTCTTCTTGTCGCAAAAGCTCATGTCGAGAAGGGTGGAACTCTGGCGGATGGATTTAAGCAAAGTGCTAAGGATGTACCGGACATTTTGATCAGCATGGTTGCGGCCGGTGAATTATCGGGTAATTTGGAAATCTGTTTCGAACGACTTTCTACTCAGTTTGAGAAGGATGGCAAGCTGCAGTCCAAGATTCGTGGTGCATTAACTTACCCGATCATCGTATTGATCGTTGCGATAGTTGTTGTAATTGTTATGGTTGTTATGGTTATTCCGCAGTTCTCCGATATGTTTGCAGATATGGGCATGGAACTTCCTGCAGCAACAAAGTTATTGCTATGGCTATCCGATTTGTTCCGGTACCGCTGGTGGTTAGTGACGATAATCGTTGCGATTATTATTGTAGCATATAAGCTGTTTGCTGCATCGGATGTTGGTAAGCATGTACTTGGTAAGATTGCTATCAAAGTGCCGATCTTCGGTAAGATGAATGTCATGACGGCAGCAGCAACAACCGCCCGTACCATGAGTACACTGATGGCTTCCGGTATCGCTATGGTAGATGCAGTAGAGGCGGTCGCTCATATGATGAGTAATATCTGGTTTGAAGAAGCTTTAATGGATGCGAAGAGCCAGATCATGCGAGGTGTTCCTCTTTCCAAGCCGATTCGTGACTGTGGCATATATCCGACAATGCTTCCACAGATGATTAAGATCGGTGAAGAAACCGGTAATATTGAAGACATGATGGATAAGGTGGCAGATTATTATGAAGATCAGGTAGATGTTACTACAGATAATGTTACTGCCGCAATGGAGCCTTTGACAATGGTTGTCATGGCTGGTATCGTAGGCGTTATCGTAGCGGGTGTATACGGACCGATTCTTTCAATGTACACCGGTATGGATAACCTGTAATCAATGGTTAATCTCTGTCGGGACCGAAACCACCGACGGATGTATTAATAAATATTTATAAAAGAAAAGGAGAGATTTATTATGAAAAAGACAAGTAACAAAGGTTTCTCAATGGTTGAGTTGATCATCGTTATCGCTATCATGGCTATCTTAGCTGCTGCATTAGCACCATCTTTGATCAAGTACATCAACAAGTCAAGACTTTCAACTGCTGTATCTGATGGTACAACAATTGCAAGTGCAATTAACTCAGCATTAGCTTCAGAGGCTGCTTTCCAGGCTGCTGACAGCTACACAGGCGCTACCTTATTGAACACCGTATTAACAGGATCTGATGCATTCGCTCAGGAAGTATCTGAGAATGTTGGTAAGGCTTCTGTAACTGGTAAGGCTAAGAAGGACTTAGGTGGTTCTGCGTTAAGTACTGTTTACTACATTCAGGTTGATACTGTTAACAACACAGTTTCTGTATACTATGGTGATACAGCAGCTGATCATATGGTATCTCCTAACGTTGGTACTAAGTTAGCTAACTAATCTGAGAGAACTGTACATAGCACATGCCGCATCGGCATGTGCTATGGTGCAGTATAGGTAGAGTTATGTTAAATGCATTAGCAGCAGGTGTATATGGGGTTTCGGGGCTTGCAATTGGACTGATTTATAAAGATGCGTATTGTTTGAATCATTATATTCAGGCGATGGATCGAGAAGATTCATGTGATCATTGCGAGCATAGAACGACTTGCCGGGCATTGAAGGAGATTGGCAAAGAATCCAATTTTGTAACAGAATTTACATATACTGCATTTTTATTAGTAAGAAAAATCTGCATGCATGTCCATGAGGACATTCGTTCTAAAAAATGGATATGTATGCTAGTTCTTGCTATTTTAAACAGCATATTATATATACTGCTGTATATGCGATATGGAGTCGGGACAGAGAGCATTCTATACGCTCTTACGGTTTCATCGCTAATTTATATTGGATATATTGATTGGAATACGCAATATATACCGGTAGAATTTAATATAGTAATTATGATATGTGGAATTATGAAACTGATTCTGCAGCCGGAATTCTGGTTGGAACGACTGATCGGTTTTCTGGGGACAGCTCTCCTGCTTTATTTGATTAACTGGATTGGGGCTAGACTCCACGAGGGAAGAGATGTAATAGGCGGAGGCGACATTAGGCTCATGGCAGCGGCCGGCTTGTTGTTAGGCTGGAAACTGAATATTGTAGCATTTATGATGGGATGTATTGGCGGAAGTATTATACATCTGATTATCATGAAGGTAGGAAAAGGGGATCATCAGCTCGCCTTTGGTCCGTATTTGAGTGCGGGGATCTATCTTGCCATGATATGTGGTGAACAGCTAATGAGCTGGTACCTAGGTATAATGGGCATGTAGCCCTAAAATATACATTAATTATAGCGAGGGAGGCTACGAAGATGGCGAATAACAAAGTATTGTCGATTGAAATTACTAATGACAGTGTTACAATCGTAGAAGTGTCAGCGTCAAAGAAGCAGACGTATGTTCATGACGTTGCAATATTCGATACTCCGGAAGGAAGTTTCGAAGATGGATTTATCCGGGATAAGGATATCATGGGTTCGGCAATCCGCGAACAGTTAAAAAGCAAAGGAATTAACAACAAGAATGTAATCTTCAATCTGGCATCTACCAAGATTGTAAACAGAGAGGTTGTAATTCCTGCTGTTGCAGAAAAGAAGGTTGCCGGAATTATCAATTCGAATGCATCAGAATATTTTCCTGTTAATATAGAAGATTATGTTATTGCTCATTCTGTATTGGAAACAGTTGCCAGTGATGAAGGCAAGAACATGCGTGTCATGGTTGTTGCGGCACCACAGCAGATGATCCGTACATATTATGATCTTGCAAGTGTGGTTGGACTTCATGTTCAGTCTATTGATTATGTTGGTAATGCAATGCTCCAGATGATCAAGACACAGACTGCAGCAAATTCCACCACCATGGTGGTTCAGATCGGTAGTGAAGCAACAATCCTGAATATCGTGAATGGAGATACATTATTACTTCAGAGAACAGTTCCTTATGGAATTAATGCTACCGTATCTGAAGTAATGGAGGAGAAGGAAGTAGACGCGGCTACAGCACTTACCATGCTGCAGACCGAACGTATGATTACAGTTGATTTTGATGATGACGCTGTAACCGGTTCGTTACGGTATCTGATCAATAATATTGGCCGTGTAATGGACTACTACTCATCACGTAATCCGGATAAGCCGATCGATGATGTATATCTTACCGGTGACGGTGCTTTGGTAAGAGGTATTGATGGTCTGTTCAAGATTCAGTTGAATGTAGCAACTAAGGTAATGGACAGTCTTTACAATGTAACCTTTGATGAAAAGATCAACAAGCAGATGTATAATCCGGTATATCTGATCAGCGTTATCGGTGCAACCTATGCACCTATGGGATTTGTGCTTAAGGAACAGGCTGCTAAGGCGGCAAGTAAGAGCTCCATGGTTCTGTTTATTATTATTCTTGTACTTGCGGTTCTTGCTTCCGGTGGTATGATCGCATATGCCGGAGTAAAATATCTGGCTCAGGTTACTGCAAAAGCAAATCTTGAAAATCAGATCGCACAGATTCAGGATATTGAACAGATTTATAATGAATATCTTTCTGCTGAATCAGAGTATAATGAAATGCTCAGAATGTACGACGAGACAAGATCTGCCAATGACGAGTATATGCGTGAGTTTTGGGAGCAGATGGAAGATATTCTACCGTCAGATACAGTAATTGATTCTATCAATTCTACATCAGACAATATTACAATCAATGTGTTCTCTTCAAATTATGATTCAATTGCCAGATTTTTGGATGACCTTGGCAAGATCGACTGCATTGAGAATGTATATGTAGCAAGTATCAGTGAAGTGGATCCTATTCATGAGAATGCAGGCAATGCAGACGCAAATCGTTCCTTCGGCTATATTATAACCTGTAATTATATTCTCCCTGAGTATGAAGCTGCTACAACTGCAGCCCCGGCTCCGGTTGTAGTAGAAGAAGAAGAAGTAGTAGAATAGGAGGGAGAAAGCTATGAATGATACATACAAGAAGTTGATTTTTATAATTGCCAGTCTTGCAATATTGGCAGCAGCCTATTTCTTTGGTTATAGGAATATAGACGAAAAGACAAATGGATTGAAAGCTGAGTGTAGTACGTTGCAGGCACACTATGATGACCTGATGTCTAAAGAAGTAAACCGTCAGCAGTATCTCGATGATACTAAGAGAGATCGTGAGATGTATAAGGCCAGATTGGATGAATTTCCTTCTAATTGGTCACAATCTGAAGTTATCGAATATGAAGAACATGTTCATAAAGATGAGGATGTTATATATCGTTCAGAAGCGATCGCATTGTCAGCTCCTGATTTGTTCTATACTGTAGGTGGAAGTAATAGCGAGGGTACATTGGCTGTGGTATCTTCTGATGAGACGTCAGCAGCTCCGGCTACTACTAATTATGAGTGTTATCAAGTCCCGGTAATGATTAGTTACTATGGAACCTATGATGGCATCAAGAAGTTCATGGATCGTGCGTCTTCTTTCCCGTTCAGGGTGGTTGTTGACTCTGTTAGTATTAAAGCGGATGAAGCTCCGGAAATGTATGTAGGTTCTATGAATATGATATTCTACTTTGTATATGGTCCGGATCGTGATAAAGAAATGGAATATAATGTGGATGATGTTCAGACAGGTGTTGACAACATTTTTTCTGGTGGAGAAGCATCAGACGCTTCTAAGTTCGCTTCTAACAATGGTGATGCTATTAAATCAGATTATGACTTGTTTGTTGCAGTTAATCCGGCAGACAGTGATACCTCTGGTAAGTCGGTCAGCATGAAGTCTGGTGGATCCAGCGTTACAAGCAGCAAGAATGAAGCAGAGTCAATTTCCGTTAAGATTACTCAGGATGGAACTACTTATACTGCTGAATATGGAATTGGCACGGAAAAGCAGTTGCAAGAGTTTGATCCGGGCGATGATCTTACATTATTAATTCAGTCTTCAGATATTAAGGACGCGAATGATCTGAATTCGATTTCTGTTTCACTGGAGAATACGTCCGACAAGACTTTATATGTAAAGGTTGCTGGAGATGATACAGCTAATCGTGTAAAGATTGCTAATCGTTCCGGTTCAGTTGTGGTGTATCGATAAGAATGGAGTGATTGGATGAAAAAATCAAACAATCGTGGTGTCAGTTTAATAGAGATACTGATTGCAGTAGTGGTATTTGTAATTTGTATTACTCCGATCATCAATCAGCTTGTAAATGGTATCCGCCTTGGACAGAAGGCGGATGACCAACAGGCTGCAACAGATTTGGGAAAATCCATTTCGGAGGCTGTCAGACAGATGGATCTGAATACCATCATTGATTATCCTACCTGTCATGTAAACAAGGATGCACTTGCCAATATAATGAATTATAGTGGTAATAAGGATAATATTGATGTGTCTTATACTTTTTATTCCATTGGAAAAGACTGTATAACAACGGTAAATGGCAATAAGGTAGTCAACCTGAATTATGTTAAGGCGAGAAGTGGAACTGTCGGTGTTCCATATGGTTCCTATATTAAAGAGATTGATTCTTCCAACAAGAATATGACTCATGGAGCCGGATCTCAGTATAATTCTGTAACAGCTATGCAGCAGGCGGTCGATTTATATAATAAGACGCATACAGCTGATGAGAAGCAGGTACTGGTAAGAGAATTGACGGTGAAATGGACGGATACGGTGGACTATCGTAATTATGATGTGTCAGTGGTATTGAATACTGCGCCGTTTGCAATTGCCTCTCTGACGAATACGTCTTATGTAGATCCGAACTCGGTGAATATAGGTAATCTTTCTAATTTGGATTCCAGAACGACTGCGGTAATAACTTCCGCTTCAAGTTATGATACCATTGCGGCATCTTCGTATTTTGCCAGTGTATTGAATGCATTGGAACGTCAGGGCAATGACAGGGCAACTCTTTTGCGGGAAGGTCAGGTCAATGCATATAATGATTTTACCAGCCAGACACCGCAGAAAGAGACCATTATTACAATTAAGAATATTAACACGGATGGAAGTGAAGATTCCAATGGTAACCGGTATACGGTCAAGTGTGATGTCCGTTATACCAATAATACACTTCGTGGTGTGAATTATGGTAATTTGGACGATAGTGAAGTAATCTTGGAATATCCTGCTTACGAACAGGACTTTGCTTTACTTCCGGATATCTATCTGATGTATAATCAGTTGTATTATTTCAATACCTTTGGTGATGACGATATCATTATTGATAATCAACTCATTTCCGGTCAGGAAGCAAAGGTATATATTGTCAGAACTGCAGAAACAGACCCGGATGGAAATCCTTTGGTTGGTATCGGTACCTTTGGCCGTGATCAGAAGGATGGTGCTATATATAAGTACCGCACGATTTTTCACTTCACACAGAATGTGACTAACAATCCAGTTCGGATCTATACGAATATTCCGCTTACGGATGGATCGAATTCCAATGTGAGCAAGTATTCAGATAACAATTTGCAGACTAAGATAGCAGTTGACTGTACACCGGCAGGCTCGTATGATAAGATCGTTTACCGTATGGATGAAGATGATCGATATTCAGAAGCCGGTCGTGTATACGATGTGGAGATTGAACTGCAGAGATGGAAGTCTGGTTCCGGTTCTACAAAGAATGTTACTAATATAACCACGTATAGTACATCGAAGGGGGATTCATAATGCTGAAAACTCTCAAGACAAAAAAGAATAACAAAGGTAATACCTTCATTGTCGTTATGGTTACTATCGCGACAATGGGCATACTTGTAGGCGTTATATTGGCAACCATGGGATACTTCTATCGTGCGCGTATGGTCGATCTGAATAATAAGAACAACTTCTATTATTTGGAGAAAGCGATGGAGGATATCTATTCCGGCGTGGGAAGCAGATCTTCCAGTGCTTTGATGTATGCATATGAAGAAACGGTTCAGGTGTTGGTATACTATGATCCTGCAACGAAGCGTTATAAGACGGTTGATGAGGAATCTGCGAATAAGATGATGAAGCAGAAGTTCTTAAAGAATCTTTCTACAAATACTTCTTATTTGCCACAGTCCCAGGATGATCTGTATAATACGCTTAAGTCATTCATAACTGTGGATGGTGTTGAATTGGTCGATCCGAATTCAGTTCCGGCCGGAAGTCCGAAACTGTATATGGAAGTAGCTGTTAAAGATATTGTGGATTCAACAGGTATGGTTACCGGACAGGAATATGATAAGCTGGTTATTCGTAATGTAACTGTAAAACGCACAACTGATGATGGTTATGTTCAGTCGATTACTACGGATATTGAGATTAACCAGCCTCAGTTCACCGTATCCTTCAGTAATGTAAGTACAGATTCCAATGTCTTGTATGATTATGCCTTAGTTAGTGATATGGGCTTGGAATTCTGGAATGATGAAGTGACTCCGCAGGAGATTAATATTACAGGTAATGTTTATGCAGCCGCTGATTATTATAACAAGGAATATAATTCATCTGCTGATACACGCGTTAACAGTTATGATGCTTCTAAGCAGGCAGAGTGTCGCGGAATTACTGAAACAAGCAAATATTCCGGTATCTATGCGCGGGCTACAAACTTGAATATTACCGCTGCGCAGGTGATTGTTCCGGGATCGATTTCAGTAATTGATAATTCCAATGTTAAGATTACAGGTACCTTAAGACAGAGCGGTAGTTATTCGGAAGTATGGGCAGACAATATTGTATTGGCACCGTCCTTCACCAGGACAGTCGGTAAGGTAATGAATAATGGCAAGCTTACCATGTATGCGGATGCATATATCGCAGATGATATGGAAGTAAACAGTGACGATGCTGAGGTTACCCTGGTTGGCAACTATTATGGCTATAATTTCTCACAGACATCAGAATCTCAGAGAGTGTTGGCACAATATGCAGAAAGCAAGAATCATACGAATAGTAGCGCGATCATTATTAATGGTGATAATGCAACCTTGGATCTGTCTGATCTTGGAGAATTGTATGTAGCAGGACGATCTTATATATCTACCTCGACGATTCGGCAGGTAAATGTATCGAATGACAATAATTCAGCAACTACTACTTATGTATCTGCTGAAAATGGTACAACAACTCCAAATGATGATGTTCAGACCGGTGGATCGATTTCTGTGAAACCGGATCAGCTGGCATATATGCCTTATGGCGTAACAACCAGTTCATCAGGTGCCACGATTCCGAATTTCACAAATGTATATTCTGTATTTAATGAGGCAATATACAATAGGATCAGCGGATGGCTGGATACCTCCAATCCGGTTATGAAGGAGACGGTATCCGGGACAGATTATTACTTCCTGAACTTTAAGAGTGCGGATGATTCCAAGGCATTCTTTAATTGGTATGCGAACGAATTGCCATCAATGGCAGGTTATGAGCTTGCAACGGATATGGTCGATGTTACCAAGTATGCAGACTTTACTGTTGCAGATATCAGTGTGGATGACAACAGGACCATTACATCCGGTTCCTATGTAACCGGAGCCCTGGATGCTGCAAACAGTCAGAATCTGACAGTGATGGAGCCTTCTGCAGCAAGTGCTTCTGTTAATTTCAATGATAAAGCAGCAGCTTATAATCAATCTTATATTGAGTATAAGTATGCATTGCAGGAGGTTTCAGAGCCTGCATCAGCGAAGGAGAATGCGTCAGAATCTGCCGGAACAGTTGACCTTACAACCATTAACAGTTCATCAATTACACCAATCAATTATTATATTGATATGTCCAAGGTGAATCTGAGTGGCTGGTCTAACGGCAAGGCTGTTGGTACCTCTTATGTATGGGTATCCGATGATGACATTACAGTTACAGCGCCGACCGGCACGAATGGTAAGGTGACCGGTATGATCATTACCAAGGGTGATGTTATATTTGATAATTCTTCTGCCAATAAAGTGACCAGATTTGAAGGTATTATTATTGCAGGAGGTAAGATCAAAGCTAATTACAGCATGAGCTTTGTATCCAATCCGGAATTAATGAAGACGATCTTAAGAACTGCAGATGCAACAGCAGGCAATACCGGTTCCGATGATCTGTCTGCTTTATGTAAGATTTTCAGAGATTATACTCCGGATTCAGGCTCTACAGAAACGGGTACAACGAATGTGGGTAACATAGAAATTGGCGACATTCTTCAGTATGTGAACTGGAAGAAGAACGTAGAGTAAGGCGGTGATGTGATGAAACACAGTAAGAGAGCTGTAAACAATGGATATTCTTTTGTTGAAATGCTTATTGTTCTTGCTATTATGGCGATCATGTCTGCAATGGCAATTGTCACATGGAATTCCGTGAAGTCTGCCAAGTATAAACAGGCAGTATCAACATTTGAATCTGAACTGAGCACGCTTCGAACCTCTACGATGGGTCAGGGAGATGGAATGGCCATGAAGGTATACTATGATGCCGACTATTCAGATCGCTTTGGTAAGAAGATCGGTGCATATGTAATTACACGAGGATATGTTGACAACTCCGGAACGTTTCAGGAGGTAACCTATAACAGTTCCAGTACGGATTCTCTTCAGAGGTCTTTGTATTTTAGTTATGCAGGAGTGTCAAATCCAGTATTTATTATGCAAAAGGGAAAGATTCAATATGCGCCGACAGGGTCGAATGTATATACGGATATTGATGATTCCGGTATTGTAATTCAATATTACAAATCAGATGGATCTGTAAAGAGCGGTCAGGGTGATGGCGTATTCCGGTTTTATAAGGATAACGGAAAGATGATTGCAGATGTTCACCTTGTGCAGGTAACAGGAACGTTTTATGAGACATACTAATGAAAGGGAGGGTTAAAGAATGATAAAAAAGAATAATCGTGGCTTTTCATTAGTAGAATTACTGATTGCAATGGTAATCCTAAGTCTGATCATGGTATCCATAGCCAGTTTTGCTTCTACGACAACTTCTACTTATGTTCGAACCAAAACGGATGTGGAGCTTCAGGAGGACGGAAATGATGTTCTGAATTTGATCTCGGATAAGCTGATGCAGGCACAACGGGTTCGGATTGGTACAACGAATAATGAGTATACAATATCATCAACGGCCTCTTCCGGTAAGATTCTGAATACATTCTATGAGCTGAATGAGCTCGCTGTGGTTCCCGGGTCTGAGAACCTTGAGTATATTGCGGTTGCCTATGACGGAGCCATAGGAGATTCCTATGGTACGGTAGCGGATGTATTTTACTTCTATAAGAATTATTTGTTTGTATTCCGTCATTATATTGCAGAGCGTCCTTCGGCAGTAGAGTCTACTGATCCTGATTTGACAGGCGATGATATGGATCTATATTTGATAAACTATATTGCTTCGGATTGTAAGACATATACGGATGATGAGCTTGAAGATCTGAAGAAGGAACACTTGATATGTGACACCTTAGAGTATGTTGAGGGTACTCCGGGAAGCCTGAATGTAGATATGGAAGCATATCCGGAAGACAATTCTTTGATGATTAAGCTGAATTTTAAGGCAAAGCGGTCGAGAGCTGAGAATGTTGCAATGAGTACGATCGTTATACGAAACAGCTATGTATTATCTCCAAAGGGATATGTATATACACCGCCGTCAGGTCCATAGACATAGATAGAAAGAGAGAAAGGAGCAAAAATTATGTTAAAATCAAAAAGAACGAAAATCATAATTGGCGCGTTGGGTATACTGGCGGTTCTGATCACGGCTTCTATCTGTGTTACTTCTATTTTTAAGAAAACGGATGTGGAAGAGTTTGATTATAACGTATTGGCGGCTGCTGATTCCGAGGCGCAGACTACATTAACGCAGATCGATTATATTATTCAGGAGGCGGATCCTTATAATGTATTGATCTTATGTGATACCCCATCGGATGTGGATGATGTGAAAGCGTTTTTCCTAGATGGTGAAGGTTTTTCCAAATATGTGATCAATAACAATCGAACGATTGATGCAGAACTGGATTCAAGCAAGATCAATGTAACGGTGAATACTGCTGCCTCTTATCGTTCCTATGCGGATAAAACTGCTGTATCAGATGCACTTTCCAATGTGGATCTTATTTTCATGTATGGTAAGGATAAGAATTCCTTTACCGGTACCAATGGTATTTCTGAGGATTTATATGAAGTGCTTCATAACTATATGTCTGCCGGCAAGCCGATGATCATGAGCTATTATCAGATCAAGAAGGGGCAGGGAAGTTCTGAGATCGTAGTCGTAGAGGCTAACGGTGGTTACGATTCCAAGGTATATAATCTGACAACGTCAACCTTTAAGAATAGTTGGAAGCGTACCAATACCTCCAGCATTACAGACTGGGTATATGCAACAGAATCCGGTGATCAGGAAGGACAGCTTCAGGATATCATCAAGACATATATGTCATCCGGAAGAACGGCTTATTCACGTTTCGCGATCAATAACCTGAATATTCCTACCGGATATACCGATTGGCCATCCTATTGGCAGAGAATCGACGGTGAGTCTAAGCTGCGTGTTCTGTTTATATATGGTGGCAAGAGCGATACCGATAACCTTTCAGGAAAGGCTGCTGATATTCAGGCGGTTGCTGATTGGATGTTAAGTGATGAAGGATATCCGATCGCATTTAATACCATTCGAAGCTATCTGCCAACAACTGCAGAGGTGAATGCGGTAAGAGCGGATCAGTTGATCGTCAGTGCAGCAAGTACAGATGCAAACGCGAAGAATGCATTGTATGTAGACAGTATCAAGCAGTATGATTATATCTTTATCTCTCCGGATAATTATAAGAATGACGGTGCTGCAAGCTATGATGACACGGATATGAGTGATGAGGTGATCGCTGAATTGCAGAATATCTCAAAGGGATCGGATCCGGTTACTTATATCTTATTCGGTACCCTGGTTGGTAAGAATGTCACGACTACAACAACCTCTGTGAATGAGCATGAGGCATTTACCGATGCAATCGATACATCAACTAACTTTGGTAAGCTGGTGGATCTTTGCGTAACGACAACCGGATATGCAAAGACCTCGAATGTACTTCCGGTCAGCCCGCAGTATATGTCGAATGTATCATTGGCACCGCTGCCGACCGGACCACTTAAGAATCCGGCCAAGATCGCTGAGATCACTTCTCTGCTTAATAAGAGTACCTTCAAGGGGCATTCCGGAAGTGGAAGCGGAAGCGGAAGTGGCGCAACCTCCACAACTGCATATCGGGTATTGGAATTGCAGCCAAGCTATCCGATCGATCTTGAGATTGCATTAGGCAGTACGATTAAGACGAATGTTGGTAAGTTTAATGGTTATAACGGTGGAGCAGGTAACTATTATACAGTTCCGGCCAATGTGGTGAATACGAATGAACTGGATCAGCTGATGGATGAGAATGGTAATATTACGAACACGGAGTATTATCAATGGGATCTGTCCAAGGCAAAGCTGGCGTATGCATTAGGTAAATCGGTAGATGATATCGAATTGGTCCAGATGTCAACAGAGGAATTCATAACCTCTAAGGCAGATTCGGCAGATGCCTATGATCTGATCTATATCGGAGGTAATTCATCTGCATTGAAGCCGGTAGGCGCTTATAATGTATGGCCAAACTGGTATTTGAATCCGTCCACGGTTGACAATACGACTGCATTCTCCATGTATACACATACGGGTGAGGTTGCCGGTCAGGTAAATAAGTGGTTGTCTGTTTATGGAGCAACTGCTTTGAATGGTAATGATATTACCTATGATAGATTGGTTTCTTTGGAGAAATATGTAGATTCCAATATGCCGATCGTATTCAGCAATGAAGTATGGTCTGCTTATACCGATGCGAAGGCAAATGGATATAAGAATCGCTATATTGATCCGGATTCCAATATGTATACACTGATCAATTATGCAGAAACACGTAAGGATGCCGGCGCGGCCAATGTTCTTACCAATTGGAATATCAAGACGAAGGGCATCAGCTCCAATGGTCTGCTTTCAAACTATTGGCAGTCCACTTCTTCCGGTAATGACGCGCAGGTTCAGCGTGTAGAGAATCTGACCGGTCAGTATGGAAGCTATGCTAAGGTAACAGTATTTAATAATGATCTGAGTGATGATCTGAATGATCTGGTATACGGGTCCACACTTCGACCGAAGTTCACGATGACGAATCCGGTGGAGTATGTAGATTCCAATTCGGATTCTAAGATTACGGATCATAATATGAAGTGGGAGATTACGCTGCTGAATCCAAGAGATGGCGCAAACTATCTGGCAGTCCTTCTTCAGGATAAGGATGATAATGCAGAATATGATCTTACTTCAGAACAGCTAGCATATTCAAAATATGATCAGATTACAGGTACATTTGCTCCGATCACTTACACATATCCAATGAATGATTTTGGAGCGTTCAGTTGGAAGATCGTGGTAGCCGAGGTTCCGAATGATACAGTAACGAAGATTCAGAAGGAATATCCGGCAAGAGGATATGCAGCGATCAGTATGATCGCCAGAGCGCAGAATCAGGATAAGAAGACTGCGAATATCCTGGAAATCATGCCACAGGATTGTACCGCTTCCACATTCGGACAGCAAGATGGTCAGGATGGTCATACCTTATACTTAGACAGTGCGTTCCAGCAGGCCAGAGGTTCGAACTTCCTGTACTCTACCTATGTGGACAATGCATTTATGGATGAGAATGGTGTATACGATTCAGATATCTATTATACAGATGCATGGCGTAAGAATGTTATTGATTGTACGAAGGTTCCGTATATCAGCGGCTATGCTCCGGCTCCGAAGTCGATCGATGAGGACAGCTATTGGAGTGCGGTAGATATCAACTTTGCTAAGGACGGCGGTAACTTCCAGAAGACGGTATACATGGGTATGTATAAGCCGAATCTGTCATTGAATCGTTATGATACGGATGCGGATCATGAGGATTGGACCTATAATTATGTAGATCTGATCAAGGATGATTATATTCTGAATCTGGATATCATGTATATGAATGATATTGAGTATTATGCATCAGAGACCAGAAAGCTGACAGATACACAGCGTGAGAATTATGCGAAGGCTGCTGCAGAGCAGAAAGCTATCTATGACAGCTATGTTACAGAAGGATCTGTTAATTACAATACCCTGAAGGCGGCAGAGGATCATATGATCCAGACGTTGCAGACGCTTAAGGCTGGCGGTTCCTTTACAGTAAAGAATTTTGATGGCTCTAGTGCGACCTTCTCAGCAAGTGATTTCAACCTGTATGATGTAGATGGAATTATTCGGTCTAAGCAGTATTACCGGTTCTTCTATTTCAACGGAAGTTTCTATTATGGACAGAATTGGATCCAGGGTGCAGCAGCATTCTACTTTGATTCCTACTATCCGTATATTTTGGAGCAGGATAAGATGGTGAATGCATATCGTAGATATCGCCACTATAATATGTTGGCATATGGACCGGATGAGTATTTGAGAGCCAATTATGATGTAATCTGTCTTGGATTCTTTGATGATTATATTCTTCCGATGGTAGATTGGTCTGATAATGCATTGGATTCTTTGGATGCGTTCCTGAACGCTTCTACAGTGGTTCCGGATGCAGGAAGAGCGGACGGAAGCCTGCTTCTGACCCATGATACCATGACGAGAAAGGCAGATTCAGCGGTTAAGCTGACAAATCGGTTACGATCTTATGTCGGTATGGACCGGTTTGGAACACTGACCGTGCAGAGTGGTACGGATAGTGTGGTTTATCCACATTACATAACCTCGGATAAGAGCAGGTACTTCTTTACGAACTTAAGTACGAATCAGGATCTGAGCAAGAACGTAGCAGATAATGATGCAAGCTGGAACAGCAAGGTAACCAGTTGGTTAAATTCTCGTGGAACCTTGACGGATTGGTCTGGATCGAAGTTCGGATATCCTGGACATACGGATGCATTTGTCATCTATGAAACGAATCAGGCACAGGCATTACCTTATTCCTTTGCTGAGTTCCAGATTCAGAAGCAGGTAACCTACAACCTGTCTTATGCACCGCTTAGTATTACAGGCAGCTCTAAGGCGACGCAGGTGAATAAGGGTGTTGTAACAACCTATCCATTCTATATTGATGAGAACTTACGTGTATCTCCGACACATAACCAGTCCTACTCGCTGGATCTGGAGAATGATCAGATCACGGTATGGTATACGTTGGCAGCGGATAGTATTGTCGGTTCCGGTAAATCCGGCGGAAGCAACTTAGATTATCAGAGCTTGAAGGAGAATTCATCTCTGTATGCAGCTTCACCAAAGGATGGTATGGACAGTTACTTCATCTACTCGTATGGTAATGTAACCTATTGTGGTGCCGGTCACTGTATGGTAACCGGTCAGGATCGTGATAACAATGACGAGCGTAAGTTGTTCCTGAATGTCCTTGTTAATATGGCAAGCCGGAGCACGAAGGCAGAGGTTAAGGAAGAGAGCGATCTTGTTCTGTATGATCCGGACGGAGTTACAGAAGCACCGGGTAATGTTGTTAAGGAGAATCCGACGGATGGATACTATATTGATGTAGATTCCAATATCGCTTATCCGGAATTCGGTGTTGGTTTCAAGAAGGAACAGGATGAGACAGTGAAGTCTATTCAGCTCTTCTATGATCTTGATTTTGATGGAACAACGAATCCGACGCAGGATGAGTATGTTGATAATGAGCATCATGTGAACGTCGTGATCACGGATGAACAGAAGGCGGCTTTGGTTGCGGCATTGGATAAGGGGGATGTCATTGTATTTACGAAGGAACAGTTCCCAACCTTAATTGCCGAGCAGATCCTCTTCGATCCATACGGCGGAAGTTATACCTATCTTGTTGTTCGTGTAGTTGTTACGGATAAGACGGGTGCAGATAAGGTTCTTACCAAGAGAATTAAGATCAAGCTTGGTAGAAATCTGTTAGATCTGACCTAAGACTTCTGATGAAGCTGATCATGATCTGATTTCAATTATTAGTACTTCAAGGCTGTCATACCGAAGGGTATGGCAGCCTTTTTAACTTAGTGTGTCAGGAAGAAGGATAAACTTATTGTGTCAGAATGAAGATTGACAGAGGAACGTAAGCGGATTATGGGACGAGTAATTTAGTTCCTGTTGAAATACAAGTGTCTTTAGGTGTATAATACGGTTGTATATAAGTATTGGAATAGGGAACGGAAGGATAAGTAAGATGTTTGATTCAGTAGGGAAAACCATATTTGCCATCATTTTGGCAGTCATTCTTGTCTATCTGATCATATGGACTGTGAAGTTCATATCGTATCGTTTGGCGAAGAAGCGTAAGCAGAATTCGGCGGAGGTCAGGGAGAAACAGAAGTCGATCCGCCATAGGACCATCGCCTGCTCCAAGGATTATTGGTATAATATCCGGGAGGTGGAGGATTGTCCGGAGGATACGCCGGTAGAGCGTCTGTATCATTATTTTGAAACAGAGCAGGAGTGTATCAAGGCTTTGATCCTGGAGATGTACGATTGTGGGATCGTACGGACAGAGGAGTTGGAGAAGATTGCATTCGGAGAAGAAGAGAAGAATGAGGAAGCTCCACATTCAGGAACGATCTATGATCCGTATGCCATTGATGCGGAGTATGATGAGTTTGAATATGACTTCGATGAGGCAGTGGAAGAATTAATGATGCAGGACGATGAAGAGGTCGTTGCATCCGCAGAGGAGGCGGACGATGCGGAGGTTCGTGCAGAAATCTATGACTGCTGGACCGGATATGTCATGCAGCTCTATGACAGGGTCAGTGTGAATTGCAACGAGGAGATGAAGCTGCATATTCGGAATAAGATCATGATGTATGGACATAAAGATGCAGAAATATTGATTCATAGTCCGGAATAGTTAGATAATTTGTCGAAAATACAAAAAATACATTGTCAATTATTTCAAAAAATGAATTATTTGCTTGCAAATTACATATAACTATTGTATAATAACCATATCGAACATGAATCGCAATTGGATATAGGAACACGTATATAAAAGTACGAAGTATAACGCCTGAAATGTTCGATAATTCCCTTAATTTTGAACCTACATTCATTGATACGGGAGTTTTAATATATGACGGAATGTCAGGCCTCCGAACGCAGTGGAAGACAGGAACTCATATGCGGACACCCACCTAGCTATGCTAGGAGTCAAAAGAGGGAACCGGCATTTCGGGTATTACTTAAGAATAGAAGCAGCATTTGATGCTGCTTCATTTTTCTTATTAAGAGAGGATTACGATTTGAAGACGAGATACAAGATCATTATAATTACAGCGGCCGTTCTGGCGATTCTTGGGGTTACCGGAACCGTTTTGATCCGTTATCTGTTTTTTCGGGATACTTCTATTCCTGAACTCATAGAGACCAAAGAGTACTATACGAAGGGAGAAGCGGAGTATCTGATTCGTCTTTTGTTGGAAGAGGATGATACAGAAGGGGATGGAAGATATGGTTCAGAGGCTGGAAACTATGCTCCAAAGACAGAAATCTTTGATTCAGAGGCCGGATTTACTGTATCAGATGCTAAGGCTGCTTTGCAGAGGACTTTGGCTATGGATGAGGGGCGGCTTAATGAATGGCTGGGGTCTGAGAATGAAGCCGGGCAGGAATTACAGTTTTTGACGGAAAAGAAGGATACCTATGTTCTCGGTATCGAAGAGTTTCGCGGGTTGTATGAATATATGATTTCACAAATGGATGATCCGGCAGTTAAGGTCGAGAATCTGATCGTTCTGGAGCTGCCTGAGTGGGTGGTGTCAGACGGAGAGATCACGGAGCAGCAGACAGCACAGTCACAGATGTCCGGTGAGCAGGGAGAAAAGGAGGATGCGAATCTGACATATCACGTGGTCAGTCCGGAAGCTACATATACAATATCTGCTTATACGCAGGCGAAGCAGGAGCTGATCTATCAACAGATAGCAGACAACGAGGATCCAATTGTCCGCGTATATGTCTGTCAGGATCGGATTCTGGAATATACAGGGACCGGAGATAGGGCAGTCACAATGAATAATGTCTGGTTAGAAGGCATTACGACGGAGGACGATCCAACTCTTCAAGTATTTGTGCATGGATATCATAAGATGTATCCGTGCCGGCTGCCGGATGATATGCAACTCTCTGATTCACAGGGAATCCTGGCAGATCTTGTCCTGGAGCAGGGAAATGTGACGGATATTGTTCTTAAGTCAGACATAATCAGCTCTAAGGTACTGGCTGTTGCTGAGGATGGTGTAGAGCTTGATAATTATGGTCTCCTAAAGCTGTCCGATCACTATAAGATCTATAAAATATATGGAGAACTGGCTGTAGAACCTACGTCCCGGATCCTGGTGGGATATAATACAACGAATTTTGTAATTGCGGATGGTGTGATCGAAGCGGCGCTGATCACAGAACCGATTAAGGCGGAGAATATACGAGTAGTGATAAGGAATAGTGATTATTCTTCTTTGACACATGAATCTGTGGTAATTACCTCTGAGGATCCATTTACTGTGTATTTTCACGATCAGGAGAAAAGCTTTGAAGCGGGGGAAGAGGTTACATTTACCTATTCGAATGGCTATATGGCAGATGGGAGAGTGTTTGTTCGCAGTAATGTGGAGAATGGTACGCTTCGGATTCTGTCCATTAAGCGAAATCAGGAGCCGCCGGCTTATCGGGGGACGATAGAGGTAGCTCCTTACGGTGAGGACCAGTTGATCATTGTGAATGAATTGACACTGGAGGAATATCTGTATGCGGTGGTGCCGAGTGAGATGCCGGTCTCTTATGGGGATGTTCCTTTACAGGTTCAGGCAATTTGTGCGAGAGGATATGCGTACAGGAAGATGCAGGACGGGACGTATGCGAAGTATGGGGCGCACCTCGATGACAGTACTATGACACAGGTATATCATTCTGTGGATGAAACAGAGGAATCGATCCTGGCGGTCAAGGAGACTTATGGGCTGGTTCCTGTCTATGATTCCGAAGTGATCCAGGCGTATTTCTTCTCTACCTCATGTGGTGTTACCTGTAATAATGCAGATGTATGGGATGGAGAGGCATTGCCGTATCTGAAGGATCAACTCGAAGGAATTGATCTTGAAATGGATGCTTCTGATTTTGCGGAGGTACAGGGAATAGCGGATATTCGGCAGACAGTCCCGGTCGATCTGTCTTCGGAGGAGCTGTTTCAGGCATTTATAGATGATGACACAGGCTATGATATCTATGAGAAGGAATTCCCATTTTATCGTTGGACGATCGAGTATTCTCCGGATGAGATGACAGAGGCAGTGAATTCTACTCTTGCTTCGAGATATGAGGCAGCTCCGGATAAGATCCTGACGCTGCAGTCGGATGGAAGCTTCTACAGTCAGCCGGTAACAGACATTGGCGATATCAGGAATGTGACGGTTACGAAGCGGGGAGTGAGCGGAATTGTGAAGGAGCTCGAGCTTGAGGGATCGAAGGCGACGATCCGTGTGATCGGACAGACAAATGCCAGAGCCTTAATGGCGCCGTATCGGGTGGCAATCCAGAGACAGGATGGAGCGGAATCCATTCAGTGGTCTATGATTCCAAGTCCCTTCTATTATGTGGAACGGAATGCGGACGGATATTATGTGATCCATGGAGGAGGCTTCGGTCATGGGGTCGGAATGAGCCAGAATGGCGCGAAGGCACTTGCGGATCGGGGCTATGATGCGGAGGCAATCGTGCAGCATTATTATGACGGTGTGGAGCTGGTTAATATATACCGGTAGCGGGTAATGATCGCTATTATGTCTGCCGGGAAGGATGAAGCGTAACTGGAATAGAGACGGAGCATTGATCGTTGATATGCGGAAGAGATGACCGGTATATTTGCGAAGAAAGACTTGTTATCATACTGAAAATATGATATAAACGAGTAGGATTTAAGTATTTGAGTGCAGGTGTCAGATAATGAGCATGAAGACCCCCTCGTGGTATCAGGAAATGAATCTGTTCTTTCAGCGAGTCAAGGAAGACCGGGTATCCGCCTATGCGGCACAGGCCTCATTTTTCTTGATCTTATCAGCGTTTCCCTTTTTTATCCTTATGTTAACCTGTATCCGGTTTCTGCCGATTACGGATGACGATCTGATCTTTACATTGGAATATATGCTGCCGGCAGAGGTGCATGATATGATCATTTCCATCGTAATGGAATTTGTGAACCGATCCAGCAGTACATTATTGTCATTCTCCATTATCATTACCATATGGACGGCAGCCAAAGGGTTGATGACGATCAGTGATGGTCTGAATTCTGTCTATCGCACAAATGAGAACCGGAATTATTTTATTCTTCGGGGGATCGCAATGATCCATACTCTGGTGGTCCTGGTGGCGATGCTGGTCCTGATCGTATTATTTGTCTTCGGAAATACCTTATATAATTGGATCACCAGTAAATATACCATGTTTCACGGAGTAGCGACCTTCATTATCAGTATTCGTATTGTAATCGGTTTTGTGCTGCTGTTCATTATGTTTGTTGCGATGTATCGGGAGCTTGCCAATCATAAGATTACGATCCGGATGGCTGCACCCGGAGCATTGTTCTCTACCGTCAGCTGGATGGGAGTATCCTTTTTATTCTCTCTATATATTAATCATTTCAGTAATTTATCCAAGGTATACGGTAGTCTGGCGGGACTTGCGATTGCGATGATCTGGATGTATATGATGATGCTTTTGTTATTCTGGGGAGCAGAGTTCAATGTCTATCTGACGGAGCATTATCCGGAATACTTCGCAAGCGGTCAGCATTTTTTAAGAAGAAATCATAGAAAAACAGACAGGGAGCAGGCTTAGGGCTGGATGAGCTCTGTCATAGATTGTTCAAAAATAAAGTCATAGAAAATTCAAAAATGAAGTGTTGAAGTTTTTTTTATAGTTTGATATAATGAATTTTAGACAAAAAGCACAAAGATATTTGGTGAAAATAACAGAGTTTTGAATTGCAATGGGAAGCAGGTCAAAACAAAGATCAGAACGAGCAAGTTACTATTTTTAATAGAAAGGAAGAGAAAAGATGAATGAGTTAGTAGTATCAAGTGATCGGACATTTAGCCGCGCATTATTTGGACTCAATAAGAATGAGGTATATACTTATTTGAATCAGATGAGCAGTGCCTATGAGGAACTCCAGTTTCAGACGCAGGTTCTGAAGGAGCAGAATGATAAGCTTGCGGATTCGAATCGGGATAATGCATTAAAGATATACAATATGCAGACGGATATTACGGAAGCACAGAAGAAGGCCGATAAAGCAAAGGTCGAGTTAGATGCAGCCAAGAAGCAGATCGAGGCATTAAAGAAGGAATTAGAGGATTCCAAGAAGGAGACCTTAGCAGCAGAGAAGAGAATCAAGACATTAACAGATGAGCTGATCAAGGCAGGGGGATCTGGCAAGGTGGATGAGGACAGCTCTTCAGTTGGTGTGGATGTTGCTGAAAGCAAGGTTGAAGAGAAGGCAGAAGAGAAGATTGTTGAAGCGGATAAGGCCGCTGCAGAGGAGAAAAAGGAAGAGCCTAAGAAGCCATTTGATATCTTTGCGGATATGAGAAAGGATGTTGCGGAGGAGAAGGCAAAAGCGAAGGCTGCGGCAGCATCGGCTAAGGATACCTCTACAGTATCGAGCGCCAATAATTTTGATGATGATGAGGTCTATGCCGGCGAGGTAGAGATTCAGGTGGATGAGAGCATGCTGATCGGGAATGAAGATGATGAGGATGAAGGATTCAACTTCTTATAGGGCATATAAATCTCATATTGATCATAGGAAGAGATAACAATACATAGCATTCATTTAAGATATATTCAATACAAAAAAACAGGAGCCCGGCTCCTGTTTTTTTGTATCGCAGAGCTATCGAAGGGAATATTTTATATCGCAAAACTATCGAAGGGAATATGGCAGCGAAGGCGGCCCGGTTCATGCGGATGCCTGACTAGAGATGAACAGGGGAATATGCATGAATGGA
>CACZRT010000037.1 GCA_902783585.1 uncultured Lachnospiraceae bacterium
GAATCGCCATATCATCCCGCTCCATATCGATCGGCAGCAGGTTCCCGGAGATATCCTTGCCATAGATATTATATATGATATCCTTCAGACTTCCGTTACCTGAGGTATTGAGCTTATTCTGACCGTTCATCACGAACTTAAACGATATATCCGGACGCGACAAAGCAATCTGTTCCACGAGTTCATTGATATAACCGCCCTCTGTCATCGCCGTCTTTAAGAATTTGCGTCTTGCCGGAGTATTATAGAACAGATTCCGAACAATGATCGTTGTCCCTTCCGGACAGCCGATTTCTTCCTTTGAGATTTCTTTACCGCCATGGATCTCATAGCGAAGTCCGGTCATGGAATCGGCTGTCTTCGAAATGATCTCCACCTGCGATACCGAAGCGATACTCGGAAGAGCCTCGCCGCGAAAACCAAGAGAATCGACAGATAACAGATCCTCTATCGTCTTGATCTTACTGGTCGCATGGCTTAAGAACGCTGTCGGAACCTCCTCTGCCGGAATTCCGCAGCCATTATCCGTGATCCGAATAAAGGATATGCCGCCCTCCTTAATCTCAATCGTAATCGCATTCGCACCGGCATCGATCGCGTTCTCCAAAAGCTCCTTTGCCACCGAAGCCGGCCGTTCAACCACCTCGCCGGCGGCAATTTTATCAATCGTAAGCTGATCTAAAACTTGTATCATAAGTATTTCTCCTACATCATTTCTATCAATAAGATCACTTTTATTACGTTGATGATCTTATAATAATTAAAAACAAATTCTATTAATTTGTCAAATTATAACACTTCTTCAATAAAAATAATCAATTATTATGCTTTCTCTTATTTTAAAAAATCTAAATTATAATTAAAATTTTCTTTTTAATAATTTTTATATTGTGATTTTATTGTCGGATGTAATATAATACATATGTTGTCAACCCCATTCCTTAAAAGAAAGGGGGTGTATTTTCTTGCTAGAAACTTTTCTTCTTTCTATATTGGCGAATGTAATTGCCTACTACATTTGCAAATGGTTAGATAGAAAGAAAGACAACAACTAACCTAGTGGGTGCTTTGCCACTCAAAAAAGAAAAGAAGAAACCCTCAATAGCTGCAACTATTGAGGGTTTCGTTGTGTATTCTCGCTAGAAACCTTTTGCCTACACATATTATAGTATATCCCAAAGAGGATTGCAATATACATTTTCGGATTATATCAATCATAAGATCTATATGGTTTTATAATATAAATTACAAGACATTATTGTTAGCTCCGTATAAATGCCCGGTCTGTCTCCGGAACACCTGCGTCGTCAGATTGATACCGTTCCACTCTCATATGCAGATCATATTTCTCCCGCAGCTCCATGATCCGCTGCATCATGGGAGAAGCATGATGTGCATCGATTGCCTGCTGATCTCTCCAGCTGTCGATCAGAAGAACCGTTTCCGGATCCTCCAACGAGTAAAAATATTCATATCTGAGATTCCCATCTTCTGCACGGATATCCTTCACAACGCCGCTTTCCAACATTTCCTTGGCAAATCTTCCGGCATTGCCATTCACGCCTGTATAGTATATATTCACTGTAACTGCCATCTTCTTCTCCTTTCATAGTTCAATAAGAGGATCAACCTCTATCCGGTCCAATCTTCCCTTCCTTAAAAACCCTCATCATCTCATTGGTAAGGCTTAGATCATCGGGTTGAAGCTCAATATCCTCACGTCTGACCCATCCGGCATATCTCAACTCATTTTCATCCATCCTGATCTCGTGATCATCCGCATCGCAAAAGAATCCCATCAGAACATCCTGTGCCATTCCCCAGGGCTGCGACTTATAATAACGAATGTTTTTAACCCTAATGCCGGTCTCTTCCATTACCTCACGACAAACGGTCTGTTCCAGTGTCTCGCCAATCTCAACAAAGCCTGCAACAAGCGCATTATGTGCATATCCTCGTTGGTATCTGGTGATCAATATCGAATCTCCGTTGATAACTCCGACGATCACAGCCGGATTGATACGCGGATAGATCGTATTCTCACAGCACTCACAAACCAGTGCTCTCTCGGTATCCTTTAACTTAAGCTTACCGCCGCACCTTCCGCAAAAATGATGATCCATATACCAACGCCACAGGTGGTATGCCGTAAAAACGATCAGATTATCAACATTACAGCAGGTCCTGCGAAGCTCACGAAGCCCCTTATATAAAAATCCGGTTGAACCCTCTTTACATCGAATTTCATCATGGTTTAACAACAGAAAATAACGCACTTCATCTACCGAAAACAGATAAACGATCCGGTCAACATCCTCCTCTTCATACCCCTTTGGAAAGACAAGACGATCTCCGGAGCAATCCACCCATATTCTGCCATCCTGATCAAAGCGTAACACATAATCGGTCTTTTCGGGTCTGTAGTTTTCAAATGTAATATCGAATCTGCTTGAACCTATATCCTGTATCATTTATGCTTCCTTTCCAATCCGGAAAATACACCCTTCAAGATTACTATTTCATAGGTACTCTTCGAGGATATATTTCTTGTACAGTTATTTTCAAATCCCCAGCATAAAGCTGCAAGAAGGACGAATAATGAACCAAATGAGAACCGGAAGCTGCCCGCTCCCTCAAAAGACAAGAGAATACTTGACATCCGCAATAAAGTCAAACATCGAACGAAATAAGAGGATATATTATCGTTTGGGAAACCAGGGAATACATCGGTTGACCTTCTTCTTATATTCGGCATATTCCTCACCGTACAAGTTAAGCAGCCACTTTTCTTCCGTATTCATAAGTACCAGAGTCATGATCAGCCAATCCACGAATATCATGGGGATCGACCAGTAATTATGCCACATAAATGTAATTCCGATCATCAAAAACCAACAGCCGGTATACATCGGATTCCTTACCCATGCGTATATTCCGTCTGATTTGAGCTTGTTTTCTGTAATATTATCATCCATCCCCGAGCACAATGCTCCGAAATACCAGATTACGATTCCGAGAATAATAAGAAGAATCCCTGTGATACGAAATATCCAGACCCAGACGTTATCCATGATACCGATCTTAAACACATAACAAGTGAGTATGATTTCTATCAGATTCAAGAACGCCATACCGTATATCAAATATGGTCCGATACCAAACAATGGCAGCTTTTGACCTTCTTTTATGTAGTTCTTCAGTTTCATAAAGTTATGCTCCTATGATTCATGATAATTCAATACTATGTCCCGATAATTATCTTAGAATATGTCCGTCAAAAAATCAATCTGCGCTATAACCTTTATTACATTTTGATTAAATAATCACTCAACCGTGATCACATCCTGAAGCACATAGTGAAACATCGGTGCTGAAGTCACTTCATTTTCTATGTAACCATTCGATAAATCATAAGTATCCGTCTCGTCAAACGGATCTATGCCAACATAATCCCCTTTGAATACCTGTATAGAACCCCGTTCGAATTCACGGATCGTATCTTCGATCATATCATCCGTTCCTTCAACAGCAATCAGAGCATTCAGTTCTACCATCTGTACCCAATCCTTCTCAAATCCGGCGCCAGCATCGTTGCCATGAATTGTTGCAACTACATGCTTCTCAATATCTTCTTCCTTTAACACTGCCTCCACGGCCGACAGAATATAAGGAGTCCAATTAATCCGGGTGCTAACCAAGGATGTGGTTGGTGCCACATCGATCATACTCTGATTATATCCTATATGGTATACAGGATAAGGCATATCTGCGTTTTCACAGGCAACAGCCGGTCCTGTTGTATCGGAATGTTGGGAAATCATTACACATCCTTTTGCAATCAATTCCTCCGCGCATTTCTTCTCTAATGTATAACTGGTCCAGGTATTTGTGTATTTTACCTTCATTACCGCAGATGGTACGACAGAACGAACGCCCAACAGAAATGCCGTATAACCTGAGATAACTTCAGCATAAGGATAAGCAGCAACATAGCCTATGATTGCCTGTTCCTCAGTAATTACCCCTTCTTCTATCATCTGTCTAAGTTTCATTCCTGCCACTACACCTGTGATATATCTTCCTTCATAGATATATCCCATAAAGGTATGATAATTATCATATATAGGAGTCTCATTCGCGTTATTACAGGTAGCCTGACAGAACTGGATATCCGGATATTCACCTGCCAGTTTCTTGGCAACTTCGCCATAGCCATAGCTCGTAGTGATGATTAAATCACACCCCTCCCCGATAAGTTCTCTTAAGGCCGTTTCTGCATCAGCGGCTGTTGTATTATTCTTCACAGCAATTTCAACCCGATCACCGTAAGTCGTCTCTATCGCATACTGTGTACGAATGAAATTATAGGTATAAGGTGTACTCTCATCGCCATCATAGACAAAACCTACCTTGATCGTTCGATCCGATTGGATTCTACCGGAATAGGGAAGGTAAATGATCAATGCTAGCAGAACAAGAGCAAAGGCAGTTACAATACTGATCGTATTCACTCGCTTCATTTGTCATCTCCCCCTTCCGTACGATTCTGATTAACATCATCCTGTTTCTTGTCCTGCGTTTCTTTTTCCAAATCATTTTCAAGAACAATCTTACCGTCTCGTACTAGCTTCAATAAAATATCAGCTATTACAGGATCGAACTGGGTTCCCTTGCACCGTTCCAATTCCTCCAATACATAGTTCAGATCCAGTTTTCTCCTATAGACACGATTCTGCGTCATGGCATCAAATGCATCTGCCACACCTATGATCCTTCCATAGATTGGAATATCTTCACCTTTTAAACCATGTACATATCCCTTGCCGTCATAACGTTCATGATGATACAAGGCACCATCAACCACATGCTCTACAACAGTGAAGTCCTTCAGAATCTCCGCTCCTCTGGTAACATGTGTCTTCATGATCTTATATTCCTCATCTGATAATCGCTCCGGTTTATTCAAGATTCGATCCGGAATACTAATCTTGCCGATATCATGAAGAAGTGCTGCTTTTCGAAGATTCTCACATTCCTTATCATCAAAGCCAAGTTCCTTTGCTATAAGTACCGAATAATCCGATACTCGTTGAGAATGCTGACTGGTATTTTCATCCTTCGCATCAACCGTCCTCGCAATTGCAAGAATCGTCTCATTACCCATCCTAACCTGTGTACGTGCGAACTCCAGCTCTTTCCTTTGAAAGTTCAGGGTTCTTTGAATTTGTGTACGTCCAATAAACCATGTGATCCATGCAATCATAATTCCCGCAACTAACAGCATGTAGAGCTTAAACCACCAATTGTCATATTTTTCTAGTTCCTTTGACAGTGTATAACTGCTTTGTTCTAACACTGTTCTCTCGTTGTCTAATATTTCCAAACGGAATTCATACTCTCCTGAAGGAAGATTGGTATAAGTAATGGTCGATAGTTCGCTTCTTGGGACAATATTCTTCGTTTTATCATAACCAACCAGTTGATAACTTACATATGGATCTTCCACAGTATAGTTGATCACTTCCGGATATATCGTAATCTTCGTGGTATCACGCGGAATTGAAAAAGTTGTTCCTCGCTCCACACGGTACTTTACAGAATCCAATTCTATCGTTGCAACACGCATTCGATAGGTCTTCTGTCCGTAGCTGTAATTCTCCATATCCACCATATATACCCCGGAATCACAAGACAAATACAGATGTCCCTCTGTATCCAGATAATTCCAGGAATTAGCGGTCAGCGACGCATTCAGTCCCCGCTCAGCATTCAACAATTCATAGGTAAGCGGCTCTGCATCGTTCATCAATTCCTCTTCATCCACCACATAGATACCGGCGCTGCCTAATACAAACAGCTTTCCATTATCGGAAGCCCATACATCATAATTGTTAAAATATGGAAAATTATTAAGAATCCGGATCTGTCCATCCTTCTCCATATAACATAATCCATTACTTGTAACAATATAATATCCCTGCTGATCAGAGGCTGCTGAAATACGAAGAATAACGCCGGAGCTTAAGCCATCTTCGTTCGTAAGTCTTGCCCGGATCTTTCCGTCCTTGATTGCAACGATCCCATCACCATCTGTGCCGGCATATATGGTTCCATCCGCACCTTCCAGAAGACACAGGATCATAGCATTACAGAAATCAGACCCATAAGGAATCAATTGTTCTATCTTGCCACTCTGAATATATGCCAATCCCTTGTCACCGGCAGCCACTATCCTTCCATCACCGGTTTCCATTACCACCCGTACCCAGTCACAATAATCCCGTTCTTCCGAACTATATGTAATCATGGATCCATTCGGTGATATCTCCAGAAGTCCCCTTCCATAGGTACAGATCCATAAGTGATTCTTACTATCTACCCGAATACAACGGATTCGAACTCCATCTAATTCCTCTGTCAGATCATTCTCTATCTGTATTTGATTCTTCAGATCGATAACCTGAAGACCGGTATCCGTTCCCACATATAACTGTTCCTGCCACTGTGTCATGGAATTAACAACCTTCTGTTCCATGTTTGCAGAACCATAGATATTCACAAATGAGGTCTTACACATACGCATGAGACCAAGTCTTGAAGAAGTAAACCAAAAATCTCCCTGATAATCCACTGTCATATGATCAATGGAATTATCAAAGCTTCTCATATTAATCTTCGTATAGCTTCCATCTTGCGTAAAGCATCCTACCCCACTATCCGTACATGCAAACAGCTGTCCATGATCCGTAAAATACAGACTGTTGATCTGCTGTAAACCATCACAGATATAAGTAGCCTTGCTTATCCATTTACCATCTGATATATCATATACATAAATCTTATCACCTGAAGTACCTACATACAGATATCCATCCGCACCGAATTGGCAACAGGTAAAGATATCCTGCCCCCGTTTCATTTCTTTTTTTGTGACAATCTTATTATTCTTCAGCAAAAACAGAGATCCGGATGATGTCACGGCTGCCACATATCCCGTCTCATCCGCAGCAAGACTATGGGCATAGACAATCTCCGGAATCTGCGTTGTCATCTGAAGACCGTTCGTAAGCTCCAGAACCTGCAAAGCATCCGTTGTTCCAATATAATAACTGCCGTCTATTCCCTGTGTAATGCTCCTGATTGAATTAGACGGAAGCCCGCTCTTTACATCCAGAACATTCGATATACGTTCTCCAATGCTTACAGAGAGACCGTTATCATTCGTCCCGATCCAGAGTCTTCCTTCCTTATCTGCATATAGACAATTCACATTCTTTACAGAATCAAAATCGCTCATCAACCGGAATTCGCTTCCGTTATACCGATAAAGCCCGGCATAAGTTCCAATCCATAGAATACCATCATTCGTTTCTACAACATCATTCGCCTCACCGCATGGAAGCCCATTATCACTGCTGTACACAGTCTGCACATAGGAGTAGAAGTTCGTTTCCGACTGTTCATCGGCATGCACCGATAAAGGAAGACCGACCGATCCATATACCGTCGCAATAATAAGAACAATCATACCTGCAGCCACGCGTTTTATCTTTTTCTTTTTGATTTTTCTTCTTAGATGTATAACCAGATATAATAAAAGCAGTGTCAATACCTTATCCAGAAAATCAACATAGAACTCACCGATCAGACAACTTAACCACCGGTTCATCCCAAGCTCTGTCAGATAACCGGTCACACCATCCCCCCAGGAATTCCCGGTCATTCCATTGTAAAATATGATATTAATCGGTGTAGAGATTCCAACCGAAACAGCAGTTACAAGCGTACTGACTGTCATAGTGCCAAATACCTTCCGAAATCGTCCTTTTCTAGCTGAGATTCCGACAATAATACCAATAGCAATATTCGTTAGACCATAGATGTAGGAGGAATGACTGTACATTCCATAGATCAGATTGGCACTTAATCCCACAGCCGCACCACTTACCGGCCCCAAAATATATGCTGCACATACAGTGCCAAAGGAATCCAGCCACAGCGGCAGATCCAGTATATTAGCAATATACTTTCCAACAAGATTCACCAATATTCCAAGAACCACTAATAATACAATATGTCTACCCTTATACTTCTTCATAGATGCCCTCATTTCCAACAAATCTACTCCACTCCCATGATCCGAAGAACGATCATCCGATTTCCTTGTTATAGTATTCTTTCAAAATCATATTCTTCTGAAACAACAGCTCCTTCTCAGGATCAAATCCATTTTCAGGCGTATAGACAAGCCCGACTGCATATCTTGTGACTACCGCCAGCATCAAGTGGAGCGTCTTTGAAAACATCACTTCCTCCGGCTCATCTGTCCGGATGGTGTGATCCTGTTCCGCCTTCAGATACATTCCATGAAACCAGTCCCGAATACCTGATATCAACTCCTGATAGGGCTGCAGAGTCCCTGCCTCAACCTTTTCCGACTGCACATATACATTAAAGAGCTGATTAAACCGGAGCAGATCCCTGTGTTCCCGATACAGCACCAAAAAAGAGTCCAGATAGAACTCAAAGATCTTTGCCGCCGTCATCCCTTCAGAATTATCGTTCGGTCTTTGCTTCCGGTTTTCCTCCTGAAACTGCCCCCACTTCCATGTAGCGACCGCAACGACCAGGATTGGCTTTGATGGAAAATAACGGTACAATGTCATCTCACTATATCCACTTGCTTTGGCTATCTCTGACATGGTCAAAGATTCGATTGATCTTGTCACGAACAGTTCATAGCTTTTCTCTAAAAAGGTATTCCATGTCGCAGCTGTCTGCTCCGGATTCTTCTTTCTGCCTGCCATCGATATATCCTTTCAAAGCAAAAGGGCACACGAACCCCATTCATTTTATTTTGGTTAGTCTAACATTATTATTTATTCCTGTCAACCTATCTGTCGGGTAATTTCCCTTAAACCATTTAATCCATTTTATTCTTGTTTTTCTTTGCATATTGTTATTTCATGTTCATTTTACGGTTTATGAGATTATACATCAATAACTCATTTTGCCTAAAAAAAGGCAGCCTATTTATGACTGCCTTGAATTATTCATCTATTAGAATCTCCAAAATTGGGACAATCCCATTCGATCAATACAACCGCACTCCTTGTCTTTACTGTATATACCGCAAATACAGAAATATCATTTTTCGTATTAATGATCAATCGTGCGGTATAGATCATATCCTCCCCTCCTGATCATAGCTTTTTCAGTGGGATACCTATATAGCTGACCGTATCGTCTGGATTCTCCGCAGGCATCGGATAGAACTCCAATGAATAATCACCTGCTAAGGTATAACCCTGCAAAGAAGGAAGCCATTCCGACCAAATCTGTGTATTGACCTTCTGCATACTGTCCGACAAAGGACCTTTACACAGAAACAGAGCCCAAAGTCCGCCGGGAATCTGGTAGGTGCAGCATCCTTCCGGAATATCCTCCCACGGCAGATACAGATCTGCAATCCAATAGTCAAAGTTTTTTCCGTCCATGTCCGTACATATGCCGAACATCCCTTTTAAACCTTTCCTGTCTAACATCCATTCGTCCCAGAATTTCGGAACTTCCCTGTAGCTTGTCTCGGCATCAAATCTCTTTTTCATGCCGACAACCGTAAACGGTGCCTTTTCAACAATTCGATAATCTAACATATTTCCGCCCTCCAATGTGATTTTGATATGCAGTGGAGCAAATGAGCGAAGCCTTGCCCCCGACTCCCTTGCCTGTGTCGGGGTAACACCATGAAAACGTTGAAACGCTTTTGTGAAGCTGTCGGGGGAATCATAGCCGTACTTTACAGCGATGTCGATCACCTTACGGTCAGAGCAAGCCAATTCCTGTGCTGCCATCGTCATACGGCGGGCACGGATATATTCTCCGACAGTCATGCCGCACAAAGCACCGAAGATACGCTGATAATAAAACGAAGACAAAAACGCTTTCCCGGCGATTTCCTCAATGTCGAGTTCCTCGGTCAGGTTGTTTTCTATGAAATCGATGGATTCCTGAATTCCTTCCATCCAGCCTTTCATTGCGCCACCTCTTTTCGCTTACTGCATGATCAGTATACCAATCCGGGCGAGCGGGTTTCCGACTTTCTGTGCTCTCTTTGACGGGTACTTTAATATAATTGAATGACACTATTGCCCTCACTTTATAAATGGTCAAATGCATCAATACACTCCGCCAAATAAACCTCTGGCGATGTATATTGTGGATGTCTTGCGATAACCGTTTTAGCATCAAAAAGATAACCGGTGTGCTTTACATACTTACCATGATAAGGATGGAGAAGTTTTATTATTTCTTCAAAACAGTACTCCTTATCATTTGTCATAAACAGCAGATGTGTTGGTTTTACTATTTCTAACTCTGAAAATAGTATTTTTAAACAAAGTTCACGTTGCCTTTTGATTCTCCACGACTTTACATTCCCCTTCCCACTGTCTTCATAAGTAATCTTTAGAGTATCGCTTTGGACAATATAATCCTGCCAGATTCTGTATTTTAACTCTTCTCCTTTTGTTAATGTAAGGAAAATCATTTTTTGCATCCTCCAAAAAGCATGCCTTTCAGGATAATATCCCATCCCGTTCCATTCTTCTCCTTTTTCATCTAACAGAATCCAATCAAAGGCTTGTCCGTTAAATAAAGAATTAACATAGTTATCTGCAAATTCTTCCGCACTCTGGCTTCTGTCAGTAGGCCATCCATTGGCATTTTGTCCGTATATCATAAGACGGATTTTGCTTTCACCGTATTTGCTGCCTATCATACATGGAGCAAACGCATATTTCTGATTGTCTGTTTGTTCAAATTCATTTCTAAGCGAATAAAGTTCGATATATAACTGTTTCAACTCTTCTAATTTCTTTTTTTGCATGTCGTTTATCCGTTCCCTTTCTCTCCATTAGTTATAATTATATGTCTCTCCCTTGATATTGGACAGTTACTACATAAACTATTTTTTTATCTTTATTAATCCTAAAAATAGCAACATAGTCATCAATAATAAGTTGTTTATACCCTTTTTCAGCATAGCGGCCAACAAGTCTGTCCTGATGTGATTCAGGAAATGTATTCAATCCCAGAATAGCCGCTTTTATTCGTTTGGTCTGTCCTTTCGCATTTTCCGGTGACAGCTTTTCTCTAGCGATATACGCATAAATATCCTCTATGTCCCTGCTTGCACGTTTCATCAGTTGAACTTTATACTTATTCAAAATACTTTTTCTCCAATTCTGCAAATACTATCTCAGCATCCGTCGCTTCACCATTTTCAGCAAATTCCTGCTCTGCTTCAAAAATTGCCTGATCAATGCGATTTTCTCTGGCGAAACGTTCATAATATTCCGCACTCATCACCACAAGATCACTATATCCATTTTTAGTAACATAAATCGGTTCCTGTTGTTTATGTGCAAGTTCTGATACTTTGCTTGTATTTCTCAAATCTCTAATAGGAATAATCATCGGCATAAGAGCACCTCCTTTATGCAAAACAGTGTAGCATAATTATGCCACATTGTAAAAGCCCTATTTAAAATAGTAACCTCACTAAAATTCCAAACTATCCGCATTAAGTAGAAAATACTTCATTCCCATGATTACAAAGCCTTCCTCATTCCTCCACGGCTTTTTAGTTCCGTTTACTATCACAATCTTTTTAAATGAATCAGGTATATTTCTAAATGAATTAAGTTCCTGCGCCTGCTTTTCCTCAGAAGTCATGTCATAGGCTACCTGAATATAAAATCTCTGACTGCCCTGATTGACCACAAAATCAACTTCAAACTGCTTGCGAGTCGTCTTTCCTTCATCATTTTTTGCATATACTTCTACGATACCAACATCCACATTATAACCTCTGGTAAGCAGCTCATTATAAACGATATTTTCCATAATATGAGTAGGTTCAAGCTGTCTGAAATTCAATCTGGCATTTCTAAGTCCCACATCTGAAAAATAATATTTTAGGTTAGCACCCACATATTTTCTTCCCTTAATATCATACCGTTCCGCTTTAGAAATCAAAAAAGCCTCTGCCA
>CACZRT010000038.1 GCA_902783585.1 uncultured Lachnospiraceae bacterium
ATTATGGACAGCTTAATCTACAGCCTGAATGCGACAGTGCCGGTCTTTGCGGTGATGATCGCGGGCTATCTATTTCGGAAAATCGGATTATTGAATGACGCATTTGTATCGGTGGCGAATAAGTTCGTATTCAGGGTGGCGCTTCCCTGTATGTTATTCTTGGATCTATGGGAGACGGATATCATAGAGAACTGGAACGGCAGATACATTGGATACTGTGCAGCCGTGACGCTGATCAGCATTCTGGTGATCTGGGGGCTTGCCAAATGGCTGCTGAAGGATAAGACAGAGGTGGGAGCCTTTGTTCAGGCATCCTACCGGAGCAGCGCGGCTATTCTTGGAATTGCGTTTATTGAGAATGTGTATGGGAATTCCGGGATGGGACCGATGATGATCATTGGCGCGGTTCCTCTCTATAATATCTTTGCCGTAACCATTCTGACATTGGAGAGTAATGAGGAAAGTGATAAGATGAATGCAGGTCGGATTGGAAGCGCATGTATCAATATTCTGAAGAATCCGATCATTATCGGAATCGCAGCAGGTGTGATCGCGGCACTGATCAAGCTCCCATTACCGGTAATGGTGACAAAGAGTATTGATTATCTGGGACGGCTGGCGTCCCCGCTTGCCCTGCTTGCAATCGGAGCCGGATTTGAAGGAAGAAAGGCGATTGCCAAGCTTAGACCGACGCTTGTTGCAACATTTTTAAAATTATTCGGACTGGCTCTTATCTTCCTGCCGGCTGCGGTGTGGCTTGGTTTTCGGGATCAGGAGCTTCTGGCACTTGTCATTATGCTGGGATCTCCGACAACACCGACGGCATATATTATGGCGAAGAATATGCACGGGGATGATGTGCTGTCTTCAAGCGTGATCGTGCTGACGACGCTGCTTTCTGCATTTTCATTGACAATGTGGATCTTTATCCTGCGGTATCTGAACCTGATCGCGGGATAGTATGGATGATCTTGTAACGGAATTATTTGTATAGAATAGTAGCATAAGAATCGGGAAGCAACAGCATAAGAATTGAGAAGGAACAGTATAGGAATCGGGAAGTAACAGTATGAGAATCGGGAAGGAACAGGAGGAAGATACAATGCGGATGTATGACCTGATCATTAAAAAGAGAAATGGTAAAGTTTTATCAAAGGACGAGATTGACTATATCGTAAAGAGCTATACCCAGGGCGAGATTCCCGATTATCAGATGTCTGCCTTCCTGATGGCGGTTTATTTTCAGGGGATGAATGAGCGGGAAACGACCGATCTGACACTCGCAATGGCGAAAAGCGGAGATCTTCTTAATTTGTCTGAGATCCATGGGGTGAAGGTGGATAAGCACAGTACCGGTGGGATTGGAGATAAGACAACCCTGATCATCGGACCAATGCTTGCAAGCTTAGAGATACCGGTTGCCAAGATGAGCGGACGGGGGCTTGGCTTTACCGGAGGGACGATTGACAAGTTAGAGAGTATTCCGGGTTTTCGGACGGCGCTTTCCAGAGAAGAATTCATTCGGAATGTAAATGAGCTGCATATTGCGATTGCCGGACAGACGGCGAATCTGGCTCCGGCCGATAAGAAGATCTATGCGCTGCGGGATGTGACCGGTACGGTGGAGCAGGCTTCCCTGATTGCTTCGAGTATTATGAGTAAGAAGCTGGCATCCGGCGCGGATGTGATCGTGCTGGATGTTAAGACCGGTTCCGGCGCATTTATGAAGACGGAAGAGGCGGCGGAGGATCTGGCAAGACGGATGGTATCGATCGGGAAGCTTTCCGGAAGGAAGGTGACGGCAGTGCTTACGGATATGAATGAGCCGTTAGGACAGATGGTAGGGAATTCTCTGGAGGTACAGGAGGCCATTCAGGTGCTTCGGGGTGAAGGCGATGTAAGACTGAATGAGGTTGTCTATACGCTCGCAGCCTATATGATACTTGGGGCGGGTGCTGCGGACTCTTATGAACAGGCAAAGACGAAGCTTATCGATGTGATCCGGTCAGGTAAAGCCTTGCACCGATTTGCTGCTTTCGTGGAGCGGCAGGGTGGAGATCCGGATTACATACTTGGTAAGAAATCCTTTGCGAAGGCGAGGTATATCGAACCGGTCTTTCCGGAGCGGGATGGTTATCTTGCCGATTGTAAAGCGGAGGAGATCGGACATGCGGTGCTGATTTTAGGTGGAGGGCGTGAGACGAAGGAAAGCGTGATCGATCATAATGTTGGAATTCAGATCTGTAATCATCTGGGTGATACCGTACACGCAGGAACACCATTTGCCTATATTCATGGGAATTCTCCTGATCAGGTGGAGGAAGCGAAGCAGTGTATCCGACAGGCATATACGATCAGCGAAGAGAAACCTTCACCTAAGCCGGTTGTAAAAAAGATCATAGAATGAGGAACAGTTTCGGAAGAATATGTCGGCAGGGACAGGCATAATTCATGGAGCCAGAAGAATATAGTAGCAATAAGAAGGTTTTTGGAGTCTTATATGCTACATAAATGTCGTACTTATCTCTGCGTAATCGCAGCATTTCTCTTAGGACTTGGTTCGGTTCTCGGATCTTCCAGTGGTTCTTCGGGTAGTTCTTCGGTTCAATATGGTAATCATAGGAGTATGGATCGGGATGGTTCCTTATTTCCCGGTGGAACAGAGACTGTCTATGCAGAGGATATTCTGGAGATCCAGTCTCCGTCCGTAATTCTGATGGAGCCTCAGACGGGGCAGATCCTATATGAAAAAAATGCGGATGAGAGGCGGCATCCGGCCAGTGTAACGAAGGTGATGACGCTGCTTCTTACATTTGAACAGATCGGAAGCGGCAAGATGTCATTGAATGATGTGGTAACGGTGAGTGAGCATGCTGCCTCTATGGGCGGATCACAGTGCTTCTTTGAACCCGGTGAGACACAGACTGTGGAGGATATAATCAAATGTATCGTGATCGCCAGCGGGAATGACGCAGCAGTCGCTATGGGGGAGCATATTGCCGGCAGTGAGGAAGCCTTTGTTCAGAAGATGAACGAGAAGGCGGCAGAGCTTGGCATGGAGAATACACATTTTGAAAATGCCTGTGGTCTGGATGCGGAAAACCATTTGACGACAGCCCGGGATATTGCTATCATGAGTCGGGAACTGATCACGAAATATCCTGCTGTTTTTGATTATTCAGGCATATGGATGGATACCATCACGCATGTGACAAGGCGGGGAGAATCGGAATTCGGGTTATCAAATACGAATAAGCTGTTAAAAGCCTATCCGTACTGCACCGGACTGAAAACCGGTTATACCAGTGAGGCGGGCTTCTCGATCTCCGCAACTGCAGAAAGGGATGGAATCGGACTTCTGGCGGTTGTTATGGGAGCGCCAACCAAGGATATCCGGAACAGTGAGGTGTGTAAGCTGTTTGACTATGGATTTGCGAATTGCACCTTGTATCAGGATACTGCGGTATTGGAGGATGCGGTTGTCTGTCCTGTACAGGGTGGAAGACAGGATACGGTTACGGTAATTCCTGAAAAGAATTCGTATACCTATCTAATGACGGCTGGACAGACGGCAGAGCAGATCACAAAGGAATGTCGGTTTTCAGAGCTTACCGCTCCGATTCAGGAGGGTGATGTGATTGGTGAGGCAGTCTACTATTATGACGGAGAACGGATAGGCGCTGTACCGCTGCTTGCAGGAGAATCGATAGAAGCAAAAACCTATGGGAGCAGTATGATGAAGGCTGTGCTCAGGTTCTTCCTATTAGTTGAACCGTTGGAGGATGAAGATACTGAATCTATAGATAATCCGGCTACAGAATCTACGGATAATTCGGCTACAGAATCTATGGATAATCCGGATACAGAATCTACGGATGATCCGGATACAGTTGTTGATGAGATAGAAGGAGTTATATGATCTGGTTATGGATAACGCTGGTCGTGATCGCTGTACTTGGATTGACAGTGATCATGATCAGCATATATGAGAATCGAACATTGACGGTCAGCAGATATAGGGTAGAATCCGCCCGGATTCCGGAAGGTTTCTCGGGGAAGAAGATCATTCTTCTCGCAGACCTGCATAATGCCTGTTTTGGCAAGGATAATGAACGCCTAATCCGGACAGTTGAGGAAGAATCGCCGGATTATATCGTACTTGCCGGAGACATGATCGTGTCAGATGTGAATAGCGATTATTCTGCAACGGTGATATTGCTGCGGGAATTGTCAAAGAAATGTCCTGTATATTATGTGAAGGGGAATCATGAACTCCGTGTGGCAACGCATTTTGAGGATTATGGGAAGTTCTGGGACACTTACAAGGATGAGATCAAGGATTATGTCACATTTTTAGATAATGAATCTGCAGAATTGTACCGTGAGGGATATAAGGCAGTCCGATTAACCGGTTTGGATACAGCACCGGAATATTATAAACGCTTTCGAAGAGCACCCATGGAATCCGAATATCTGGAACGGGTATTAGGGAAGGCAGAAGAGAACACCTATGAGATCTTAGCTGCCCATCATCCTGCGTATTATCCGGATTATGTGAAATGGGGCGCAGATCTCGTGTTATCCGGACATATTCATGGCGGAATGGTCAGGCTTCCATTACTAGGGGGAATGATCTCCCCGATGGTCCAGTTCTTTCCCAAATATGACAGAGGACGATTTGATGAGAACGGAAGTGTTATGCTGCTAAGCGGAGGACTTGGGAATCATACTCTGAAAATACGGATCAATAATTTCCCGGAAATCGTGGTGGCAGAGCTTGTGCATACAGAATAGCGGAATGACTATATTCCCGATAAAGCTTTGGTTCAACTAGTTTTATGAAAGCAAATGAAGGAATCATAGGACAAAGCAGGTTTTTTAGAAATTAGTTGTAAATTATGGGAAATGTTACTATAATATTATAGGTTGACTTATAGGAAGCAAAGGAAGATATAGAAAGAGTTATGAAGTTATGAGTAAGAAGCGTAACAGGAAAACAAATAAGAAATCAGACGCTCAGATAGCCCCAAAAGGGACAACAGTAGAGAATAGTGCAAAGGAAGAGAATACAGATCTGTCTGTGAAAGAAAAGTCAGATTCTGAAGTGGTTGAGTCTGTGACTGAGGGCGAGAAGATCGAGGAAGAAAAAAAGTCTGAAGAAAGCGAGAAAGCCGAGGACGAGAAGAAGTCTGAAGAGGGCGAGAAGAAGTCCGAAGAGGACGAGAAGAAGTCTGAGGAAGGCGAGAAGACCGAGGACGAGAAGAAGTCCGAAGAGGACGGAAAGAAGTCTGAAGAGGACGAGAAGAAGTCCGAGGAAGGCGAGAAGACCGAGGACGAGAAGAAGTCCGAGGAAAGCGAGAAGACTGAGGACGAGAAGAAGTCCGAGGAAGGCGAGAAGACTGAGGTCGAAAAGAAGACTGAGGAAAGCGAGAAGACTGAGGACGAGAAGAAGTCTGAGGAAGGCGAGAAGACCGAGGCTGAGAAGAAGACCGAAGATAAGCCGAGTGAGTCGGTGAATGAAGATAAGAAGGATAAAAAGAAGTTTCCTGTATGGGCAATCGTATGTATTGCCTGTTTTGTGCTACTTGCAGCTGCCTATGGTGCAGGCGTGATATATTTTTCCGGACATTTTGCATGGAAGACGACTTTGAATGGAGCGGATGTGTCATGCCTTACCGTAGATCAGGTACAAGCGGATATTGATCAGAAGTTCCGTGATTATAGCTTGACGATTGAAGAACGCGGCGGAAGAACCGAACAGATCCGGGCGAAGGATATTGATCTGGATTTCACTCTTCAGGGAACTGTGCAGGATATACTGGATAGTCAGAATCATTGGATATGGTTTTTGAATGGATTCTATCAAGAGGATCTGTCTTTGAATGCAGATGTCAGCTATGATGCGAAGTTGTTAACTGCCGCAATCAACAGTTTGAGTTTAATGGATGAGTCATTAATTACGGAGCCTGTAGAACCACAGATTGTTGAGAAATCCAGGGAATATGTGGTTGTGGACGGGATTGAAGGTAATCAGCCTCAGGCAAAGAAGGTTCTGAGCGTGGTTTCCTCTGCGATTGACCGACTTCATACATCTGTGAACCTTGAAAAAGAGAATTGCTACGAGTCGCTTAAGTACGATAGTGATGATCCTGAGGTTCAGGATGCGCTGAAGGCGATGAATACAATCAAACAAATGAAGATCATATATGATTTTGGTGAAGAGAAAGTCAATCTATGGGGATACCGGATTGAGGACTGGGTCAGCCTGGATGAGGATTATCAGATCACATTTGATGAAGAAGCTATGCTTTCTTATATCGATTATATGAAAGAGAATCATAAGGTGCGTGGACAGGTCGTAGATTTTGACACCTATTATGGAAGCGCTGTAGAACTGACGTCTTATGTGAAGACAGCTGTAATCGATTCGGAGGCTGAGGTGTCCAAATTACAGGAGATCATTTTGGATGCCTGTGAAAAGGGTGAGACAGAATGCGTCAGATCTACAGAGAATATGTTCTCGATCGGTGATACCTATATAGAGATTAATCTGACTGCACAGAAAATGTTCTGTCATAAGGATGGAAGGATCATTTTGGAGACGGATATCGTGTCCGGACGTCCATCTACGGGCTGTGCAACACCTCCGGGAATCTATAATATATTCAAGAAAGCGTCTCCGGCGATCTTGGTTGGAGACACGTATCGGACACCGGTATCTTATTGGATGCCGTTTAACGGAGGAATCGGACTGCATGACGCTACCTGGCAGAGCGCATTCGGCGGAATGCGGTATCTGACCAACGGATCGCATGGTTGTATTAATCTGCGATTGGATGTTGCGAAGTTCTTATATGAGAATTATGAGGTGGGAGATCTGGTTATCCTGTATCATATGGAGGGGACGGAGTCATCAGAGACCACACCGGCCGGCCGGGCATCTTCGTCGCCGGTTCCTGTATATACAGAAGCTACGACGGAGGAAGCGACGGAAGCACCGGCAGAGGAACCGCCGGCAGAACAACCGCCGGCAGAACAACCGCCTGCAGAGCAGCCACCGGCAGAACAACCGCCAGCGGAGCCACCGGCAGAACAACCTCCTGCAGAGCAGCCACCGGCAGAACAACCGCCAGCGGAACAACCACCTGCAGAGCAGCCAGCGGAAGCTCCGGCAGAGGTACCCGCGGAATAGTTATCTTCAGAAGCTGCAGTGGCAGAATCACACAGCATAGATGGAATAAGAATGGAAGACGATGGCAATTGATGTGAAGCTTCAGGCGTTTGAGGGACCGTTGGATCTCTTATTACACCTGATCGAGAAAAACCAAGTTAATATCTATGATATTCCAATCGTCATGATCACAGAGCAATATTTGGACTATGTGAATGAGATGCAGCGTCAGGATCTGGATGTCATGAGTGAATTTCTGGTCATGGCGGCAACTTTAATTAATATTAAAGCCAAAATGCTGCTTCCAAAGGATGAGGAAGCAGAGGAAGAGGATGAGGAGGATCCGAGAGCGGAGCTGGTCCGTCGTCTTCTGGAATATAAGATGTATAAATACGCAGCCGCAGAGCTTAAGGATATGGAATTGGATGCCTCGTATACCTTGTATAAGCAGCCTACCATTCCGAAAGAGGTGGCCAGTTATAAGGAAGAGATCGATCCGGTGGAGTTATGCGATGGTATGACATTGAACCGGTTAAATGAGATCTTCCGGATGGTCATGAAGAAGCAGGTGGACAAGATCGATCCGATCCGAAGTAAGTTCGGTACGATCGAAAAGGAAGAGGTCAATATTGAAGATAAGATGCAGGAGATTCAGGATCAGATCAATGGTCTGAAGGGAATCAGCTTTCGGACGCTGTTGGAGATCCAGGCTTCGAAGCTTAACATTATCGTGACCTTTTTGGCAGTCCTGGAGCTGATGAAGATGGGAATCGTCACAGTACGGCAGGAAACCTTATTTGGTGACATTATGATCGATTCCACGCAAGAATAATTATGCTGTCAGATAGATATAATACACAGATCCGTATTTTATTTTTGAATACAGAAATAGGATGGGTATATGGATATTTCAAATCAAACAGAAGAAGAGAATAGAACGGAAGCTGCAGAGGATGTTGAGGAACTGGATCTTCCAAGGACACAGGGAGCGATCGAAGCAATCTTATTTGCTATAGGGGAACCGGTTACGATCGAGCAGTTATCGATGGCGCTCTCGTATGATGCCGACACGATTCGCGATGTCGTTCGCGGTATGATGGAGCAATATGATGAGGAATGCCGTGGGATAAGGATCGTCGAGATTGAAAATGGGTATCAGATGTGTACCAAGAACGAGTTCTATGATGAATTATCGAAGATCGTCAATATTCCGAAAAAGCATATGCTGACGGATGTACAGCTGGAAACCTTGTCCATCATAGCCTACAAGCAGCCGATCACGAGAACGGAAGTGGAGGCGATCCGCGGAGTGTCTTGTGTTCATGCGATCAATAAGCTGGTTGAATATCATTTGATCGAAGAGGTGGGGCGCCTGGATGCGATCGGAAAACCGATTCTTTTTGGAACCACAGAGGATTTCTTAAGAGGCTTCGGTGTGAAGTCCACCGATGATCTTCCGGTGATCACACCGGATAAGATCGCCGATTTTGAACAGCAGGCGATTGAAGAAGCAAGCATTACACTGGATACATAGAATCTCATTTGTCACATAGATAAGCCCTTAAATCAATGTAAGGGACGATCCATTGTCATAAACACCTGAGCTTACGCGTACAATATGGTAAACGCGGACTCAGGTGTTATTGTTTTGGTAAGGATTCTTCTATCTAAGATCGGATACAGACGGGTGGCAGGGAAACGGATATCTTGTGCTGTGAGGTCATTGGCGATCGGCCTTGGTCTATGTGGATATCTTTTGTTTAATTGTATAGCGGCATATGGCCAATCGGATCGTAATGCGATTTCGGTATGCGATAAGACGGAGAGTCTTGACCGCGATCAGGAGACTACGGAGGAGCTTTCTTTGTATGCGACATCTGCACTGTTAATGGATGCGGACAGTGGGAGGGTTCTGTATGAGAAAAATAGCAGAGAACAACGGGCGAATGCCAGCACGACCAAGATCATGACCTGCATACTGGCTCTGGAATATGGAAACCCGGAGGATATTGTTACAATTTCCGCTAATGCGGCGAGACAGCCGGATGTTCAGATGAATGCGGGGGAAGGGGAGCAGTATTATCTGAAGGATCTGCTGTATGCCCTGATGCTGGAATCGCATAATGATGTTGCAGTGGCGATCGCAGAGCATATTGCCGGAAGCGTGGAGCAGTTCGCGGATGATATGAATGAGAAGGCGGAGGCGCTTGGCGCCTATGATACGCATTTTGTCACGCCAAATGGATTAGATGACCAGGAGCATTATACGACAGCGTATGACCTGGCACGGATCGCCTGTTATGCCATACAGAATGATGCATTTCTGGATATCATTCAAACTCCGGCACATACATTTTCTGAGATTAACGGTAAGCGGAGCGTTGGGGTCGTGAACCGTGATGCGTTTCTGACACAGTATGATGGCGCAATCGGAATTAAGACAGGATTTACCGGTAATGCCGGATATTGCTTTGTGGGGGCTGCCAGGAGGAATGGTATAACCTTGGTATCCGTTGTTCTTGCATCCGGATGGCCGCCGCATAAGACGTATAAATGGTCAGACACCCGGGCTCTGATGGAATATGGATTTCAAAGGTATTCTCTACAGACAGTCTTAGATGACACGTATGAGCTGCCGGATGTTCCTGTGGAGAGGGGACTGGAGGCAAATGCCGTTTCAATCCGATTGGAGGAAGGCACGAAGGTGAACCTGTTGGTCCGAGAGGATGAAAGTATCCGATATGAGCTTTCTCTTCCGGAAGCAGTGACCGCACCGGTCAGGCAGGGAGAGGTTGCCGGGACCCTGGATATCTATATTGACGAGGAATTGTATGGCAGTGAAGTGTTATATTTTGCGGAGGATATTCCTGTAATCACATATGCTTATTTCCTGAAGAAAATATACCGATATTATTTTTTGGTTGAATCATAGGGAAAAAATAGATAAAATAGATTATATTATACATGTATATGGGAAATGAACAATATGGAAAAGGGATTACAAAAGGTATTACAAAGGATTTTTTTGATCTATATTATTCTGGTGTTCGGCTATCTGGCCTTTGGAGAATTGTTACTCCCTAAGGATGAGCTTGGAGCGGATGAGGAGGTCAGTGAATTTGAAGGCAGCTGGGAACGGATCTTGCCGGATGGAAGCAGAGTTCCGCAGGAGGTTCCGGGCAGCTGTGATGTGGAGAAGGGAACGAAGATCGTTCTGGAGACCGTACTTCCGGAGGATATCACAGAGGATATGTACCTGTGCTTTCGAAGCGGAAAGCAGGATATGGAATTCTATGTGGACGGAGAATTAAGACAGGTCTACAATACGGATTCCACACGGATTATTGGAAGCTACAGTGCGGTTGTATATGTCTTTGTGAAGATCAATGCAGAGGATGCGGGTAAGACTCTCACCTTTACATCGGAGACAGCTTCATCTTATTCCGGTATCTTCTATACCATATATCAGGGAAGTCAGATGGCGATCTGGACGCATTATTTTATGATCTACGGTTCGGAGATGGTGGTCGCATTGATCGTGCTGATCTTAAGCGCCATCGTCATAATAGCCAGTATGTTCTTACAGCATGTCTATAAGCGAAATATCGAACTGGAATATCTGGGCTGGGGCGTTGCCTTTGCCGGAATCTGGATCATTACGAATTCCGTCTTTCGTCAGCTTATTTTCCCCAATATGTCTGTTGTAAATGATATGGCATTCTATATGGTCATGCTTCTTCCAATTCCGTTTTTGATCTATATCAACAGTATTCAGAAGGGAAGATACAAGATCGCATGTAACCTGCTGGAATCGGCGGCTATTATTGACTTTGCTGTGTGTACGATCCTTCATATCACGAGGGTGGTGGACTTTGCGGAATCCATTACCTTTATGGCACTCATATGTATACTAACGATCTTAACGTTGTTTATTACTCTGATCATAGATCTGTTTCGGGGCTATGCGAAGGAATACCGGCTTGTTTCCTGGGGAATGGTGGCAGCCTTCCTGTCTGCAATCTTTCAGATCATAGCCTATTTTCAAAGAACGAAGACCTATAGCGGGGTCATCTTGGCAGTGGGTTTGATCCTGTTGATCATATTTGCCACCTGCAGTACGATCGTGGATCTGATCCATGCGGAACGGGAAAAACAGAATGCTTTAATGGCCAATAAGTCCAAAGGCGAATTCCTGGCAAGGATGTCTCATGAGATCCGGACTCCGATCAATGCGGTTCTTGGTTTGGATACGATGATCCTTCGGGAAAGCAATGAGGAACAGATCCGGGAATATGCCGTGGATATAGAGAATGCAGGGAATACGCTCCTTGCTTTGATCAATGATATTCTGGATCTTTCCAAGATTGATTCCGGTAAGATGGAGATCATTCCGATGGAATATGAATTCTCCAGTCTGGTTATGGATGTAGTCAGTATGATCGCCATGAAGGCGGATGAGAAGGGACTGCGGGTGGAACTGGAGCTGGATCCGGAGCTTCCGTCGGAATTGTATGGGGATGATGTTCGGCTTCGGCAGATCCTGGTAAATCTGATGAATAATGCTGTCAAATATACCGAGCAGGGCTCTGTGCTGTTACGGATCAACGGAAAGGTTACCGGTGACGAGGTTCTGCTGCATTTTGAAGTACGGGATACCGGAATCGGAATCAAACAGGAGGACCTTGGCAAGCTGTTTACTGCGTTTGAACGGATTGAGGAGGAGCGTAACCGGAATGTGGAAGGAACCGGTCTTGGCATGAATATCACACTTCAGCTGCTGGATATGATGGGCAGTAAGCTGAAGGTGGAAAGTGTATATGGGAAGGGCTCTATCTTTTACTTTGATCTGAATCAGAGGATCGTGAATAAGACGACGATTGGAAGCCTGCAGGAACGGATCATGAATCGTGTAGAGCCGACAGCTTATGAAGCCTCTTTTACAGCGCCGGAAGCGCATATTCTGGTGGTGGACGATAATGCCATGAACCGGAAGGTGTTCCGCAGTCTCTTGAAGGAAACACAGATTCCGATCGAAGAGGCGGACAGCGGCAAACAAACATTAGAGTTGGTTTTGGAGAAGCATTATGATATAATCTTTCTGGATCATATGATGCCGGATATGAATGGAATACAGGTGCTTCAGACAATGCAATCCTTTGAATCCTATCCGAATCAGGATACACCGGTAATCGCGCTTACGGCTAATGCAGTTACGGGCGCAAGGGAGATGTACTTAGAAGCCGGATTTGATGATTTCTTATCGAAGCCGATCAATCCGGACAAATTGGAAAAGATGATCGCGGATTACCTTCCGGATCACCTGGTGCAGAAGGGACCGGGAGTTAAGAATAAGGATAACGCGCAGGCAAAGGCTAACACGGAATCGGGCGGAGAATTGCCGAATATTGATGGTATAGACTGGGATTATGCCCTGCTCAAATTAAAGAGCAAAGAGCTTCTGCTTGGCTGTGTGAAGGATTATATGCTGATGTCGGAGCCGGATATCAGAGAGCTCGGAAGACTGTGGAAGGCATTGGACACGGCATGGACAGAAGAAGGAAGAGAACAGGCCTTACAGTATTACCGGATCAAAGTCCATTCGATGAAGACTTCGGCAGCCATGATCGGCGCAACCGGTCTGTCGGGACTTGCCAGGCTCTTGGAATATGCTGCCAGAGACGGTGAAATAGAACGTATTCGGGAATTGACCGGTGTATTTGAAGAGGAATGGAATGGAATGCGATCCCGTCTGCAGACAGGATTTGCTGCAGAGTCATTGAAGAATCAGGCATTGAAGGATCAGGATAGCTCTTCGGAGACGGGTACAGAATCCAAACCGGATTCTGCAAAACCGGTCCTGTCAGTGGAGATGACAGAGCAATACATGAATATGTTGAATTCTGCCATGGAGGAATTAGACATTGATACTGCGGACGCAATTATGGAAGAACTGACCAATTACCGGCTTGCGGACGTATTAAGCAGCAAGATGGAGGAGCTTCTGCTTGCTGTTCGTAATCTGGATGAAGCGAAGGTGCGGGAATTGACAGAAGAGATTCTCAGGGATAAGGAATAGAGAGAGAATAAGAGGAATAGTTATGAAAAAGGTGCTTTTAATAGGTGCATTAAATGAAGTGCTGCGTAGTGTGAATGATTGTCTGCTGGATCACTTTCAAGTTCAGCTCTGTTCGTTACAGCTTGATAATATCAAGGGAATGATCAAGATCTACCGGCCGAATCTGATCATTATCTGCCAGATCGGTGTTGATGAGATCGAGCCGACGATCTATGAATGGATGAATCAGCGTGCTGCTTATATCCCAACCTTGATCGTTACCTCGAAGGAGGTATGGGATGTGCTGCTTCCGTATTGTGAGGATCAGCATTATGAGACCTTATTCCGGCCGATCAACAGCCAGTCGATCATGAGGAAGTGTTCGGCAATGCTTTCCCTTGAGGAAGAGGAGGGGCAGGAGCCGAAGGAGGATAAGCCGCCTGTTCTTAAGAAGAAGGATCGGACCTATCATATTCTTGTAGTAGACGATAATGCGATGGTGCTTCGGAACATCAAAGGAATGCTGGATCCTCCATACAAGATTACATTAGCGAAGTCCGGAGAGACAGCGCTTGCTTTGATGGAACGTGCTCTGCCGGATCTGGTGCTTCTGGACTATGAAATGCCGGGACTTGATGGTCGCGAAACCTTTGAAAAAATATTGGAATTACCACATGGAGATAAAGTACCGGTTTTGTTCCTGACCGGGGTATCGGAAAAACAGAAGATCCTGTCCGTGCTTAAGAACCGCCCTGCCGGTTATGTATTAAAGCCGCCGGATCGGGAAAAGTTGGCAGAAGAGATTGAACATATTCTGGCAAAGTATTATAGTTAGGATATCATAAGAGTGAAATCAGGAGGAATTGATCATGGAAGCATTGAAGTGTAGCGTGTGTGGCGGAGAGATTATGGCAGGCGATTCGTTCTGCCCGAATTGCGGAAGTCCTGTAACAGTGATCGCCACTGCACAGGAGGTGCCGGTCGTAGAAGAGACAGCGCAGGCAGTACAGGAGACAGCAGCACCTGTCGTAGAAGTAGCAGCGCAGGCAGTACAGGAGCAAGCGGCACCTGTCGTAGAAGAAGCAACACAGGCAGTACAGGAGCCGGCAGCA
>CACZRT010000039.1 GCA_902783585.1 uncultured Lachnospiraceae bacterium
GAACAGCATCGGGTCAGCGATCACAAAGGAATACACACCCGAGCAGCGAACAGAAACGTCAATATCCAAATTAATCTTGGAATCAACAACACGGAACGGAATCGGATTCGGAGTTCCGAACTTGTTATCAATTAACTCCTTGGTGTTGAAATAATAGATTCTCTGATCCTTACCGGTATCTCCGCCATAAGCGATACGCTTACCGATCGTCTTGAACGTATTCAGAATTCCCTGACCTAATCCACCATAGAAAATACTTGGCTCTGTGGACATATCGTATGTATATTCACCCGGTACGGCACACAATTCTACGACCTTACCCTGATCTACGATGATCGCACACTGACCATCTGCGACAGCAATTCCGGAACCATTCGTGATAATATTGTCATTTCCCTTATAATTGGAAGACCGTCCGGTTGTCCGCTTAACCCCCTTAGTAACCATGACATCCTTGTCCATTGCTTCACAGTAGAAGAACTCCAACCACTGATCTGCCAGTGCGCCTCCGGCTGCACCCATTGCTGCTGCAATTAAACCCATAATAATTTCCTCCTTTTGTTTTGATATCTCCCGCAATTCATGATCTGAGACTATACTGCCATTATAATATAATATGAATCAGATTGCTATAATAAGCTTATGATCCGTACAGAAAGATATAATAAGTATAGCATAACTTCTCAAAAAAGACCCTACCCAAATGGGTAGGGAGGATAATAAGAAGTTCAGAATCTGATTGGATTTTCCGAATTCACATGATAAGATATGATCAGGTATATTAAAGCGGGAGGAGTACAACAGACTATGGAATTACGGGAATTACTGCAATATAACGATATTGTGATCCAGTGTCATGATAATCCGGACGCAGACGCATTGGCCTCCGGATATGCACTGTATTGGTATCTGAGAAAAATGGACAAGCATGCGAGGTTCATATATCGCGGAAGACACGCGGTCACGAAGAGCAACCTGTCGATCATGTTGGAGAAGCTGATGATCCCTGTCAGCTATGAACCTAACTTTGCTGACAAACCGGAGCTTCTGGTAACGGTAGACTGTCAATACGGTCAGAAGAATGTGACCCTGACCCCTGCGCAGCATGTAGCCGTGATCGATCATCATCAGGTTACCGTTGATCTGCCGGATCAGTCAGAGGTCCGCAGCAATATCGGAAGCTGCGCAACGATCCTCTGGGATATGATCCGGAAGGAAGGTCTCGATGTCAGTGAAGATCGTCTTCTCTCAACTGCGCTGTATTATGGATTATATACGGATACGAATCGTCTCTCTGAGATCTCCCATCCGTTAGACCGGGATATGCTGGATTCTCTGATCGTGAACAAGAGTATCATTACCGAAATGAGTAATTCCAACATCTCTCTTGAGGAATTGAAGATCACCGGCAAAGCCATCCTGGATTATGATTATTATGCGTCACACCACTATCTGATCATTCAGGCGGAGGAATGTGATCCGAATATCCTGGGGGTTATCAGTGATTTTTCCTTAGAGACGGCAGGTGTCGATATCTGTCTTGCATTCTACATCAGTGCTGAGGAAGTGAAGTTCTCTGTCCGGAGCTGTGTGAAGGAGATCCACGCCAATGAGCTGGCTGCCTATCTTGCGGAGGGGATCGGCGGCGGCGGCGGTCATATCTATAAGGCAGGCGGCACGATCCGTCCGGAGAAATTAAATAAGCCGGCAGAGAGTGATCTTGCCGAGCTTGTGAATCAGATCTTTCGTGAGAGATTGAATTCCTATTATGATAAATATGAGATCCTGTATGCGAAGGAGACGGTGCTCGACCGGACGGGAATGAAGCGGTATGAGAAGCTCCCACAGGAGCTTGGCTGTGTGAAGCTTACCGACCTGTTCCCACTATCTTCCATTGTCGAGATCCGTACCTTAGAGGGCGATGTGAATGTGAAGGTAGAGGAAGACAAGTATCTGATGATCGGGATCGAAGGAGAAGTCTATCCTATTACGAAGGAGAAGCTCACCAAGAGCTACCGTCCTTTGAATGACTCCTACAGCCGTACCTTTGAATACTCGCCGCATATCAAGAACGTGATCACGGGAGAGAAGAAGGAGGTTCTGCCGTATGCCAAGGGTGTGATCAGCACGGGAACCTCCAGGATCTATGCCCGCCCATTAGTAAAGGCGGTCAAGCTGTTCACGCTGTGGGACGAGGAGAAATATTACTCCGGCGACCCGGGAGATTATATCGCGGTCCGTGAGGATGACGAGCATGATATCTATGTTATCCGGGAACGGCTCTTTCATCAGTTGTATCAAGAAATTATATAATCATTCAATTCCGTATCCCGATTTCTGTTCAACCGTAAGATCTGTGCCTTGTAA
>CACZRT010000040.1 GCA_902783585.1 uncultured Lachnospiraceae bacterium
CATTATGTTATCACAACATTTCCTCGATATGACAAGTAAGAAATCCGCCATCCGCGAGCTGTTTGACTATGGCACGAAGCGAGCCAAAGAGGTCGGCTACGAGAATGTATTCGACTACAGCCTTGGCAATCCAAGCGTTCCGGCACCGCAGGCGTTCAGCGATGCTCTGATCGATCTGATCCAGAACACCGATCCGGTCGCTTTGCACGGCTACAGCCAGAGTCTCGGAATCCCATCTGTCCGTCAGGCTGTCGCAGATTCTCTGAAGGCACGTTTCGAACTTAACTATTCCATCGAAGATATCTTCATGACGGTCGGTGCCGCCGGCGCTATCGCACATGCTGCCCGCGCAGTGACAGTACCGGGAGATGAGATCATCACCTTTGCTCCGTTTTTCCCGGAATACTACTACTATATCAATGAGACCGGCGCCATATTGAAGGTCGTTCCGGCAGACATAGAAAGCTTCCAGATCAACTTTGAAGCCTTTGAAGAGATGATCACGCCGAAGACCATGGCAGTACTGATCAATACGCCGAACAACCCATCCGGCATTGTCTATTCTACGGCAACCATTGATAAATTAGCGCAGATCCTGACCGAGAAATCAAAGGAATACGGACACGAGATCTACATCATTTCCGATGAGCCTTACCGCGAGATCGTGTTTGCAGGGGTTGATGCACCATTTGTTGCCGCCCACTATGACAACACCATCACCTGCTATTCCTTCAGTAAATCCTTATCTCTTCCGGGTGAGCGAATCGGATATATCGCTGTGAATCCGGCATGTAAGGACGCGGCTAAGATCGTCGATATGTGCGGGCAGATTTCCCGCGGTATCGGACATAACTGCCCACCATCCTTAATCCAGCTTGCCGTTGCAAGAGTCCTTGATCAGACGGCGGATCTGTCGGTCTATGAGAATAATAAGAATATCCTGTACCGTGAGCTGACACGGATCGGATATCAGATCGTAGAACCGGGCGGAACCTTCTACATGTTCCCGAAAGCATTGGAAGAGAGCGCGGCCGCCTTCTGTGAGAAAGCCAAGCAGCACGATCTTCTTCTTGTACCGAGTGATTCCTTCGGCGTACCGGGACATTTCCGAATCTCCTACTGTGTACCGACGGAGAAGGTAGAGCGGTCCATTCCGGTATTTGAACAATTAGCGCGTGAATACGGAATATAATTATCAGATCGCAAAGATATAGAAGTCAGTCAAGAGATAGGAGATTCCCGGATCACCTATCTCTTAACTGACCTCTATAACCAGGAATATTGGACACCAGCGGTGCCGTAATTTGATCAGATGGATTTAAAAGGCACTGCACTATTTTCGCCGTTTGAACTCCGAGAACCAGGATTATATTCTCGGAGAAATGGTCAAATTACATCGTGAAGAATCGAAGGATACGAATAATTCTTATCAAAATTCTTAATAATCTGTTATATTAATCCCTAATGATCATGTATATTTTTCTTGTGAAACGATATTATATTTGATAAAATTAAATTTATTTGAGACTGTATATTACAGTTAATATCTTGTGGGAAGGAGGAACGAGATATGGTTGAAAACGAATTACAAAAAGTTACCTCTACGGTTGTGGGAAAATTGATTGAACTTTTGGGTGATAAAATAAATAAAATTATATTATATGGCTCATACGCCAGAGGTGATTTTGATTCAGAATCAGATATTGATATTATGATTTTGATTAACGGAACAGAAGAAGATGTTATCAGATATCGTAAAGATGTGAGACGGATTGCCAATGAGGTAGGTCTTGACAATGACATACTTGTTTCTCTTTTGATAAAATCAAGACAATTCTTTGATGAATGGTCGGATGTTGTAATTTTTTATAAAAATGTAATAAATGAGGGGGTTACATTGTATGAGTAAACAAGCAGAAGCAAAAGAAGTAACCTTATCAAAATATAGATTTGAACAGGTTCAAAATGCAGAAAAATTTATCAAGAATGTAAAGGCATATCTTGAGCAGAGATATGAAAATAATTGAATGGGAAGAGGCTTGCTCTTTTTTTCTTTAATCCCCAAATATGCATATTTTAAGGTGAAATAAAATATGGGGAACCTTGAAAAAACAAGATTCCCCATAGATTTCTTTAATCGGCAAATTAGAAAGATTCCGAATTCTTACAGTCCATATTCCGCCATAATACTAGCAAACTCCAGCGAACGCGGCGCTGTCCTACAGCTTCATATACCCATAACTGTTGACGATCGCGTCCAGCTTACGCCCTTCCTTGCAGAATGGACATTCATGGTGCGGATAAGTCTGGTACTCCGGGAAATTCTCCTTATCGAAGATGGAACGGATCTCGTGACCATTGATCTCATGGGTTGCTGAGAACAGGGCGGAGATTCCGGCAACCATGCCTCCGTAATACTGAATACATTCTACCGCGCGGTCAACCGTCATACCGGTGGTAGCTGTTGCAAGCAGAAGCAGGACATGCTTATTCCGGATCATTGGCACCATATTATCACGGAACACAAGCTGTCCGACAGAATTGATCTCAGGTGACAGGATATAGATCGTCTGATGGGCATTAACCGACATGAAACCGGCGTTGGTCAGTTCTTCTGCCAGATATGCTCCGATGATCTCTGTTCCGTCCATACATACGATGGTATCTACGATCGTACTTGTCACATACTCGCTCACAATACTCTTAGCTGCTGCTTGTGCCATACTCAGTCTTGTCTTCAGATTCGTCATATCCATATAGTAGTTGATATGGGAGTGATTCGTTGCATAATGTCCCGGATAGATGTTCACCGAAATCAGATTGCTATATGGGGAAATTACCTTAATTGGTTGTGTATCCATGCTCTTGCCCTCCTTATACTCCTAACCCATTATAAGCTCTTAGATATCTGTGCAAAAAGATAATATCCATTTGCACGCATATAGGAACTCTGAAAACCCTCAGCGCCAATATCATGGCTGCTGACTATTTTCAAAGGTACTCATATAGAATAGTATACCTTGAATCTGTAGGATTGTAAAGTTATTCGGCTTGTTCGAATGCCGATGCGTACTTCTTATATGGCAATACATACTTATAGAAATCATACTGTGTGATGGCGTCGGCCGCCGTGAATTTGTTCGAGACAAATGCCCGCTTCTCCGCTAATTCCTCATCACTGATCTCCACGTTGGAATCGGATACTACCGTTCCTCTGGCCGCGCTATACGCATAACGATCGGTGATAAAACTCCGGTCTGCAAAGAGGACCAGGCCTTCACTATCGGACAGGATATCCTGACCGATCAGAAGCCGGGAATCGTATTCCAATCCTAATAGATTAGACACCGTCGGAAGAATATCAATGCTGCTGCACACCTTCTCCACATGGATCGGATGCTCCATGGCGCCCGACCAGATAATCAGTGTACTCTTATAAGCTTCAAAGGTATCCTCCAAGTCCCTGCCTGCCAGTTCATCCAGGATCTCCATATTGTTATACGGCACATGATCGCCGGTCAGGATCACGACGGTATTCTCATACAGGTCATGCGCCTTCAACTGCATGACCAATTCCTCCATTGCCTTCTCCAGTTCATATTGACAGGCAAGATAAGCCTTGGTCGTTTCACTGTACTCTAGATCTTCCACAATCTCCCGGTTCTTCTGGCTCATGGCATTGCCGCCGAAGCTGTATACCACGTGCCCGCTGACCGTCATATAGTAGAGATGAAATGGTTCCTTGGCGGTATATTCATCAAAGGTATTCTGAATCATGACAAGATCAGACTGCGGCCAAAGCACCGTACCGTATTCGTTGGTCTGCGCATCCAGACCCGATCCATTCGCGATCCAGGTATATCCCAGTGCCGGATGCGTCAGATTCCGGTCATAATAGGTGTAGGAATTATTGTGAAATGCATAGGTTTCATAGCCTAATGATTTTAACTGGTTTCCAAGGGAGAATAGAAATGTATTGCCATTTGCCGCGCCGTGACTTAAGGAGAGATATCCTCCGTTCTTCGGCATGCTTCCCATCAGGTTCGCATATTCTCCACCCAGGGTAGAACCGTACCACAGAGGCGAATAATAATTATCAAAGACGAAGCCCTCCTCCGCCATCATAGACAAGGTAGGGAACAGATCTGTCTCCAGGGCGTAGCCGGAGAAGCCCTCCGCCGATATCTGGATTACATTAAAATCCTTGAAATATCCGGTATATTCATTACGGTTCGTCGGCGTCAGATTCTCAAAGTACTCACAGAGTGACGCGATGGTCTGATTACCGGATGTTCCTGCAATCTCATCAAAATCAATCTCCATCACGTTTGGCGAGGTGTCGATCGGAGCCTCCGTACCCTCTTCGGTCGTTACCCCGTCCTTATCCTCGTCTCCTGTCCGGTTCATTCCGCCATCAGACTGTCCATCATCCATATTATGATCAGAAGGCTTCCCATTGTTCAATACCTGTCCGTCCTCTGACGTATCCTCTACGTCATTTCCATTTGATCCATTAACACCATTCGAAGTATTCTGATTGCCGGATAAGCCGGATCCGTCCGAAGACGCATAGAACTGGACACCGTCGTCCTGTCCGACCGCTCCCGCAATACCCTGTCGGACATCCACAACCAAAGTCTCCATAACTCCTAATTTCTCCACCGTCATATCTACCGAAGAATAATAGCGGTACATCTCATACGCACCGGAAGGCTCCGACTCCCAGAGCTTCATGCTGACAACTCCGCCTATGTACAGGAGCAGCACCGATCCCAACAGGATCAGGCTGTACTTCCAGGACCTTCGTCTATAATTCAACAGCTTATGGGAAAAAACGGATACCAGAAGGATCGGCAGCACCCACAGAAGCATCATGACCCAGTGCTGCTTCATGTTGAGCAGTACAACATCAAAATTATCCGCCGCCTGATTCGTGTATTTGAGCAGTCCAAAGAACGCGCAGAAATTCTGAAAGACTGCGTGATATAAGAATTGGATCATGAAGATCACAGATATCATAAGCGTTCCCGTTATCGTCAGAATATGATTCACAACCTTCGGAAACAGACCGGTAAGCAAGCCGATACATCCCCCAAGTATAACAGAGATCAGGAGAATACGCAGCGTATTGCCATTCCCCAAACCGAAAAAGAAGCCATGGAACAACAGCTCATAATAGATCATCAGCCCCATGAAATACAGGGCGGTAGAATACGGAAAACCGCCCTTATCGTTATTCTTATCCTTCTTCTTCCCCTTCTTTTTGTCTTTGCCACCGGCAGATATCTTAATCTGATATGGTTCCTCCGACAGAAATTCTTCCTCGAGATCATTCTTCTGCCCACCTGTAATGCCTGCTTTCAAGTCACCCTGCACACGCTGATTCGTCTTCTGGTCTTCATTCACATTCTTAGTCAGATCATTCTGATCACTGACCCTCGGACTGGAAGCTTCACAAACCGTCTGTGCCCCCGGCACTTTGACCGCATCCAGCTCCTGCCGCTTCTCCTGAACCGCTTTCCTTCTCTGCTGTCTTAAGGCTTCCTCTTTGCGTTTCCTACGGCTATTCTTTTTGGACCCATTGGGTTGATGCTTATGCTTTGCCATGATTTCCTCTTATGAATGATTCCTTAACTTACTAACGATTATATCCTATTATCCAACAGAAGGAAAGAGAGGAATACGCATAGGAATTCTTTAATACGACTGCGCGATATACGGCACGGCCAGATGGATATAGGTCATATTCTCGGATTCATGATAGGTGAATGCCAGATTGACATTGATATCCTTGCCATTCTGTGTAATATGCTCATCAAATCGCGGGGTGTAGGCATAGATCGTCGTATAGTTCTCATTCTCAATGCGCTCTGTCTCCTCCGCGCGCAGACTGGAAAGCAGCGTCTTCGTAATCTCATCCCGCTGGCTCTTGCCGATCATTCCTTCCGTCCGTCCCTTAAAGTAGATATTGACTGACGGCTTCATACCAAGCTCTGTGTAGATCGTCTCTAACGTATCCTTACATTCGGAGGTATAATTCAGATCATTATAGACCCTGATATCACACAGAATGTTCTGCCGCGTTACCGGTTCCCCTAAGACATTCTCCGTCTCCATGCTTACGATCTGTATCGTCGTATCTCCGTATTTACCATTCTTCGTAAGCGTGATCTCCTGATACCCCGCGCCTTCGCTGTCCGTGATCTCATATCCATCCGTGATGCCTAACTTCTTCGCCAGATTGATCAGCATGGTTTCCTTCGTCGCCTTCGCCAGCTTCATATCGCCGAATTCTCCGTAACAGCTCACTACCCCTTCTACCGGGATCATCTCACTGCTGCTGAATGCCTCGACGATCGGTTCCTCATGATGAAGATCCCGATTGATCAGTATCTGTAAGATGACTGCAAGCCAGAGTAATGCCAGTAAGATCAGCTTGCCGCTTTGTTTCACTTTCATATCCGATTTCCTTTCATACAACATGATCATCCGCAGGGAAGCTGCGAACCTATATGAAGTATGGACCAATCAGATATTTTTATTCATTATCCTTCCAGAATTCTCACCGATATCGATCATACCCCGGCTTATCTTATTCAAGATATAACTTCTTCAATCGATCGATATTCTCCGGTGACAGCTGAAGACCATTCCTTACAAGGCCTTCAAAATTCCCGTATTTCTCATCTACCTCCTCATAGAAGGCTTCAATATACTCCCGCTCTGCGCCGAACAGGTACTTGAGGGATTCATCTGCCAGGCCATTACTATCCTCCGCCTGCTCCTTATCAATTCCTGCCTGCTCCTTTACAAATTCTGTTAAAAATGCAATGTCTGTCTGCAGATAAATGTTCGTAGTCAGATAATCCGCAATGACAGCCTCACGGGGAACCCCCAGGATCTCCTCAAGGATCGCCGCACCGATCCCGGCGCGATCCTTACCTGCGGTACAGTGCCAGAGGACCGCGCGTGCATGCGGTTCCATGAGCAGCTGAAGGAACTTGCTGTATTGGGAGATCGCCTGATCATTCCTTGCAAATGTGCGATACATCTCGCACATGTATTCTTTGGCTTCCTTCGGTTTTAAGAGCAGCCTGGTAAATACATTCTGATCTGCCTCCTCCTCCCGGGTGATCCCGGCAGTCAGACTGTCCATGACCGGTATATGATGATACGCTGTCCCCTCAATCACAAGATCCGGCTTCTCACCGCGCTCTCCGGCCGTCCGAAGGTCCACGATCGTATCGACCAAAGTGGTAAGCTTCGTCCTGTCCTCCTCCGATAATTCCGCCAGATGTCCGCAGCGGATCAGCCTGCCGCTTACGATCTTCCGTCCATCCATCGTCTGCTCTCCGCCCAGATCCCGGATATTATGCAATTGATCATATGCCAATAATGTGCTCATTGTTCTTCAACCTTTCAATGTATGTTCTGGTTCGCTGATACCCATCTGTCCTAACATATATCCTATCATGAACTTCATGTGTGATATACTCTTATATCATATCAGCCCAGTCTCTTTCCTGTTAAAAGAAACCGGGCTGAATCACTCTTATTATTTAATCCTTGCCACCGTCTGACGTACCAGTGCCCGCTTCAGAGCAAGCTCGGCACGGTTCATATCACCCTCTGCGCTCTGCAGTCTCCGCTCGGCACGGATCTGTGCTTCCTTGGCACGATTAATATCAATCTCATCCGGCCATTCCACGACCTCGGCGAGAATCGTTACCCGATCCGCCAGAATCTCCGAGAAGCCTTCCATCAGAGCCGCTTCCTTGATCTCTCCGGACGCCGTATGGATCTTCATGATCCCCGGTGCCAGCAGATTGGTCAGCGCGATATGATCCGGATAGACACCGATATCACCCTCTGTCGTATGATACTCCACAAAGGTTACGTCATCCTCATAGAAGATACGTTCCGGTGCAATGATCTTCAAATGTAATGTCTTATCTGCCACCTACATCACATCCTTTACTTCTTAATCTATTTCTTAACCTTTGCAAGTACATCATCAATGCTTCCGGCATTCAGGAAATAACTCTCCGGAATATCATCATGCTTACCTTCGAGGATCTCCCTGAAGCCCTGGATCGTATCCTCGATCGGAACATACTTACCTTCCAGACCTGTGAACTGTCCGGCTACGAAGAATGGCTGCGATAAGAAACGCTGCACCTTACGTGCTCTGGATACGACCAACTTATCCTCCTCTGACAATTCATCCATACCGAGAATTGCAATGATATCCTGCAGCTCCTTATACTTCTGAAGGATCTCCTGCACGCCTCTGGCAACCTTATAATGATCCTCACCAACAATTCGCGGATCCAGGATACGGGAAGTAGAACCAAGAGGATCTACCGCCGGATATATACCTAATTCCACGATAGAACGGGAAAGAACCGTTGTTGCATCCAAATGGGCAAAGGTTGTTGCCGGAGCCGGGTCTGTCAAGTCGTCCGCAGGCACATAGACCGCCTGAACCGATGTGATAGAACCGTTCTTCGTAGAAGTAATTCTCTCCTGCAAAGCACCCATTTCCGTCTGCAGCGTCGGCTGATAACCTACGGCACTCGGTACACGTCCAAGAAGCGCGGACACCTCGGAACCTGCCTGTGTAAAACGGAAGATATTATCGATGAAGAGCAGCACATCCTTACCACCCTCATCACGGAAATACTCTGCCATCGTCAGTCCGGTAAGACCGACACGCATTCTTGCTCCAGGCGGCTCATTCATCTGACCGAATACCATGGTCGTCTTATTGATAACGCCGGATTCCGTCATTTCATGATACAGATCGTTACCCTCACGGGTACGCTCGCCTACACCGGTAAATACGGAATATCCACCGTGCTCGGTTGCAATATTACGGATCAGTTCCTGGATCAATACCGTCTTACCAACACCGGCACCACCGAACAGACCGATCTTACCACCCTTCTGATAAGGGCACAGCAGGTCAACGACCTTAATACCGGTCTCTAACATCTCTGTCTCTGTAGCCTGCTCTGAAAATGTTGGCGCAGGTCTGTGGATCGGAAAATGCTTCTCAACCTCCGGAGCCGGCTTATTATCGATCGGCTCACCTAATACGTTAAAGATTCTGCCCAGTGTATTCTCACCAACCGGAACCGTGATCGGCGCGCCGGTTGCCTCTGCGTCCATACCACGCACAAGACCATCCGTAGGTCCCATGGCAATACATCTGACCGTATCGTCGCCTAAGTGCTGGGATACCTCAACGGTAAGCACTTCACCATTCGTTCTGGTGATCCGGATCGCATCATTAATCTCCGGAAGAGAACCCTCCGGAAACTTGATATCCAGAACGGCACCGATAATCTGGGCAATTTTACCTATATTCTTATCTGCCATTATCTAATTTCCTTTCTTATTACTTTCATTCATTTGATATTTACTATCTTTCTAACCCAGCATGTGCACAAGGTATATATATGTAGAGCGGACTGTTCTTTGAACGTCGGTACTTAGGTGCTGTTCTTTAGCACCTTATGTACCGCTACGTTCAAAGCCAAGCACAAGCGTGTCCGCGGTTACATATATATCCGGTGCACATGCGATTTATTTTATTGCAAATATCAAATCAATTAATCGCTTCTGAACCGGCTATGATCTCCGTCAGCTCCTGTGTGATCGAGGACTGTCTTGCCCGGTTATAGCTTAAGGACAATTCTGCGATCATGTTCTCCGCATTCGTTGTTGCAGAGTCCATTGCCTGCATTCTTGCACCATTTTCACTGGCAAGCGCCTCTACAAATGCACCATACAACAGATTACTGATGTATTTCGGTACAAGAGCATCTAACGCTTCTTCTGCTTCCGGCTCATAGTTCATAAGCACCTTGTCACTGCCATCTACCGTCTCCGGAGAAGGAAGCTCATTCATATCAAGCGGCAGAAGCTTCACAAGCCTTGCCTCCTGCGATACCGTATTCTTGAAATAGGTATACGCCATATAGATCTCGCCAACCTCCCCGTTCTGATAGGATGTAAGCACCTGTTTGGTGATATCGACTGCATCCTTATATAACGGTTCATTGATCGCCTCCGACATATCCATCACGATCTGATAACCCTTACGGGATAAGCCTTCCACGCCCTTCCGTCCGACTGCATAGATATCAACATCCTTGATCGGAAATCCGGAACCGGTTACCTCCTTCACAATGTTGGAGTTATAGCCTCCCGCAAGACCCTTGTTCGATGTAATGACAATGACTGCCTTCCGCTTGCTCTCACTCTCCTCTAAGAACGGATGGTGAATATTCTCCGTCTTAGACAGGATCGAGCAAATGGTCTTATATAATTCATTAAAATATGGCTTATTACGTTCTGCCCTTGCCTTCGCTTTCTGAAGCTTGACAGTGGCAACCAGCTTCATGGCTTTCGTAATCTGCTGTGTACTGGTGACACTCACCTGACGGCGCTTGATATCACGCATGGATGCCATCTTACGTCACCTCCATTTAACGAAATTCCTTCTTGCATTCACTAATTGCCTTGGTCAGCTGCTCCTCAATGGAATCATCCAATTTCTTATTGGTACGGATCTTCTCAAAGATCTCCGGATACTTCGCATCAATGAATTCAAATAATTCCTTCTCAAAACGAAGAACATCCTCCGTCGGAATATCAAGAAGATATTTCTTGGTTGCAGCATAGATGATAACAACCTGCTGTTCTACCGGCATCGGCTGATACTGCGGCTGTTTTAACATCTCGCGGATACGCTCGCCCTGTGCCAGCTTCTCCTTCGTATCATCATCAAGCTCTGATCCGAACTGGGAGAATGCCGCCAACTCACGATACTGCGCCAATTCCACACGGATCGGAGCTGCAATCTTCTTCATGGCGCCAATCTGTGCCGAACCACCAACACGGGATACGGAAAGACCTGCATTGATCGCCGGACGGAACCCGGAATTGAACATCTCTGTCTCTAAGTAGATCTGACCATCCGTAATCGATATTACATTGGTCGGAATATATGCAGATACGTCACCGGCCTGTGTCTCGATAATCGGAAGTGCGGTAAGCGAACCGCCGCCCAATTCATCTGCCAGTCTTGCCGCACGCTCTAACAGACGGCTGTGCAGATAGAAGACATCACCCGGGAACGCCTCACGCCCTGGTGGTCTACGAAGCAGCAAAGAGAGTGTACGGTAAGCAGTAGCATGCTTGGATAAATCATCATAGATTACCAGTACATCCTTACCTTCCTCCATCCATTCCTCACCGATCGCACATCCTGCATATGGTGCAATATACTGTAATGGAGCCGGTTCTGATGCTGTGGAAGCAACGATGGTCGTGTAATCCATAGCACCGTATTCTGTTAAGGTCTTTACAATAGAGGCAACTGTAGATGCTTTCTGTCCGATCGCAACATAGATACAGTTCACACCCTGACCCTTCTGATTAATGATCGTATCGATCGCGATCGCCGTCTTACCGGTCTGACGGTCGCCAATGATCAACTCACGCTGACCACGACCGATCGGAACCATGGCATCGATCGCCTTAATACCGGTCTGCAGCGGCGTATCAACGGATTTACGGCTGATAACACCGGAAGCAACACGTTCAATCTGTCTTGACTTGGTAGTCTGGATCGGTCCCTTGTTGTCAATTGGCTGTCCCAACGCATTGACAACCCGGCCAAGCATTGCATCGCCGACAGGAACCTCAACAACCCGTCCGGTCGTCTTAACTGTGTCCCCTTCATTGACATTGCTTGCATTGGTAAGCAGAACCGCACCGACATTATCTACCTCTAAGTTCATGACCATTCCGTATACATCATTAGGAAAGGCAAGCAATTCGCCCTGCATCGCACTTTCCAGACCATGAATACGTACAACACCATCTGCCACCTGGATAACGGTTCCCACGTTGGCCGTTTCCATCTGTACAGAATAATTCTTAATCTGCTCTTTGATGACAGAACTTATTTCTTCTGGTCTTAAATTCATGGAGCCTCGGCACCTTCTTTCTTCTATATTTCTGTATTTGCATCATCCCTGTGAGAGTGCGGAAGACATTCTCTCAAGCTGATGCAGGATGCTGCTGTCTACGACACGGTCCTCCATCCGGATCACCATACCGCCGATCAGACTCTGATCTACGATATAATGCAGCTCCATGGACTGATAATCCGTCGTCTCCAGCAGACGCTTCTCAATCTTCTTTTTCTGTTCATCTGAAAGCAGAAACGCAGAGGATACATATGCGATCCCGATCTTCTTGTATTCCTTGATCTGATCGATCACATAATTCAAAATGGACTTCATGGCGACTGTACGATCATTCTGAACAACGATCATCAATGTCCCCATCACTTCATCGCTTACCCGTCCTTCAAATACATTCTTTACAAGGGCAAGCTTCTCTTCCTTCACAACCTCCGGATGTGTCAGAACCCGAAGCAGATCCTCATTCTGATCCAGAACCTTAATTAAGCTCTTCAGCTCTTCATAAATCTCGTCCACCTTGTTCTGTTCAACTGCCAATTGGAACAGCGCGTCACCATAGGTTGAATTTACTTGTTTAGCCATGTATCATCACCCATTTCCTTCAGCGTCTCTTCCAATAACGCATTCTGCTGCTCATCGGTCAGCGATACCTTCACGATCTTAGCAGCCATTGCAGTTGCTACCTTGATGATCTCCTGACGGATCTCATCCTCCGCCTTGGCCCGTTCCAGCTCGATCTCCTGATCTGCCCGGGTCTTCACACGCGCAGCTTCCTCGGTGGCTTCATTAATAATGTCGCTCTCCCGCTTCTTCGCTTTCTTACGTGCTTCTGATAATATCTCCTGTACCTCGGAATCTGCCGACTGCAGCTTGGAATCATATTCTTCCTTCAGCTTGGCAGCTTCTTCCTTATCCTTCTCAGCGCTTTCAATGTTATTCTTGATCCGCTCCGAACGGTCACGAAGTAATTTCTTCACCGGCTCAAACAGGATAAAGGACAGGAATCCAAATAATATGAATATCGCGATCGCCTGCAGACACAGATCTGCCAACAGCTGCATATCCAGACCGAATACACGGCCTTCACTTGCAAGGATCACGGTACTCATTCCTATACACAAACCTAACACGCCCTAGCCTCCTTTCTTCTTTGATCAGGGAGTTCATCCCTTCCTAAAGCTTCAGGAATCTGTTCAACAATGGGTTTGCGTAGAACAAAAGCAGAGCGATGACCAAACCATACAAACCGGTGGTCTCGGCTACGGCCTGACCAAGTAACATGGTAGAGGTGACATCACCCTTTGCGCCCGGATTACGTCCTACTGCAGACGCACCGTAACCTGCTGCGATACCCTGACCGATACCAGGACCTACACCGGCGATCATTGCGATCCCGGCACCAATTGCTGAACAAGCTAATATTAAGCCTTCGTTAGTGATATTACTATTCATTTCCTATTCCTCCATATATAGATTTTCATATCTTGCGACCGGGCATTCCGGTCTTATTGAGAGACAACCCTTCCGGATTCCTGTCCTGACAGTATTCCGGTCATATTCTTATGAGCGTTATCCCTCAAGCTTGTCTGTGATAAATACCATCGTCAGCATTGTAAATACATACGCCTGGATTGCTCCGGAGAACACATCCAGATACGCGTGCAGAAATGCCGGTATACCAATCTTGGCAAAGATCGGAAGCATTCCGTAATACAATGCGATCATAACCGTACCTGCCATAACATTACCGAACAGACGGAGTGACAGAGATACGACCGTTGCAAATTCTCCGATCAGGTTGATCGGGAACAACAGCGGGATCGGCTTAAACAGTGATGTAAAAGCAGCGATCTTGTTATGCTTGATATTATTGTATTGGATCATCGACACGGAGAAGATCGCCAGACATAAGGTTGTACCATAATCTGCTGTCGGCGCCCGTAGTCCGATGATACCGGAGATATTACACAGGAAGATCAATAATATGATCGTTCCTATATAATTCACATACGATGGCTTCGTATGGGTTCCCATAGCACTCCGCACATATTTCTCCAAGGTCTCTACCAACAGCTCTACCACATTCTGCATTCCTGTCGGAACCGTCTTGGCGTGCATGATACTATGTCTTGCTACTAATGCGAAAATGATGATCCCCACGATCACGATCAATTCACAGACATGCGTCGTCGTTAAATACACGGTGTGTCCGAAGAAATTATACGGAACCAGTTCATGAATGAAAAAGTCCACCCCGTCTCCGGAAAGCACTGCCCGCATTCCGCCAACACCACTTAGTAGCAATGGGGCATTGGCCGCGACATTCACCATATGTTCACCTTCTTTCTTGATGTATTATCATATCTGCAGTCGCCATACATAGCGCTTGCAGTTTAATAATCTTTCAATTATTTTTCTGCATGATTCTTCGGTCCCACTGTACTTTAAGAAGGATCCGGCACTTCGATCAATGCATTTATGCATCCTCTCTGAACAGCTTAGATGTGATATACTTGCGTATATACGGCTGCAGGGAAGCCACGATCTTCAACCCAAACAGCATGATAATGACCGAGACCACACTGATCTGCGGGATATGGATCACGAGAACCAGAACCCCGAATATGATCACATAGCGCAGAATGCTATAACCCAGATTCCTTCTGGTCGCACTCTTCGCATCCATATCCAACACCTTCTCCAGCGTCAGATACATATGGATCGTCAGGAATACCACACACAGATATCCGGTCAGGATTCCCAAACTGTAGCTTAACTTATTGCTGACCAGTAACAGACCGATTCCCTCCACCAGCACACCATACAGTGCCGCTCCGAACAGAACATCTCTTACCGTTGGTTCCATGCGCCTCACGGATCACGCTCTCCTTCTATAACCGTATACATCATCATATTCAAATGATTCGTACATCTTCTTCCCTATCTATCCATTCTGTCATCATCAAGATCATCCCGCATTCCCGGTGGAACATCCTCCCCCTGCAGTTCATCATCGACTTCGGTTGAAGACTGTTTCCAATAATCCGCCCCGGCCTTCCAAGTCTCCAGATCTTCCCGGCTCATACTCACCGGGGAATCTTCATCCTGCTTGTCCTTCTCCGTAAACTGCTTTACCAGAACATAGACTGCCCGGTATCCGCCGGCAATTCCCAGAAGCAATGCAAAGATAAATGTATGAGTACCAAACCGGTTATCGATCAGATATCCGATCCCACCACAAAGAAAAATAGATGACAACATGGTTATTCCAATCTGGGAAATCAGTGTTATCATCTTTACAATCTTACTTCGATCCCTCATGACATGATACCTCACGAAGAAAATTATACTAAATTCTGTCAAAAATGTCCATGAAAATGTGCTATTTTCATACATTTTTTATTGTAAATAGATAAATGGTCACTCAATCATCTGAATCCGGCGGATATGTCTCTCATCGCCCGAGAATTCCGTATGCAAAAATGTATCCACAACTTTCAAAGCATGTCCCGGTCCGATGACTCTGCCGCCCATTGCCAGAATGTTCGCGTCATTGTGTTCTCTGGTCGCCTGCGCGCTGAAACAGTCATGGCACAGCGCTGCCCGGATTCCCGGCACCTTATTCGCCACGATCGAGATTCCGATTCCGGTTCCGCAGATCAGGATTCCCTTCTCACACTCTCCACCTGCTACTGCCTCTGCCACTGCCTTGCCATATACCGGATAATCACAGGACTTCTCGCTGTAACAGCCATAATCCTTATATTCGATTCCCTGTTCCTCGAGATACTTCATGATCTCCTGCTTTAATGCAAATCCGCCATGATCACTTCCGATTGCTATCATTTTTCATACTCCTTTTCTGTTGTTATTTGATATATGTGTAGAACTGACTTCCCTGATTTTCAAAGGTTCTCTCCAGTATATACCTTGCCTGCCGGTGCTCAGCGCCGTCCACCGGATCATAATACCGGATCGTCGTTTCATTATAGCTGATGATGAGAACATAATAATTCTCGCCGACCTTCGTAATGATCGGTGCGCCCTGACAGAGATAATACAGCGCATTATCCACATCACAGCCTACCAGATTGATTCCCACCTTACCGGTGTAGCGTTCAATGATCTCGTCGATATTACCGGACAGATCATAGGTATCCGGAACATCCAGCTTCTCATACCGAAGCAGCATTTCTATACACTCCTGCAGCGATTCATCCACCGAATCACATCGGGTCTCGATCAGCCCGTCCGTCACCTCGGCATATTCCAACAATCCACTGATCTTCCATATACTTTGTCCATAGCTGTTGATCGCAGTTCCTCCGGTCTCATACGCCGCGAGCACTGCATCCCGGGGCGAGCTGTAGGACTGCTGCATTCTTCCCTGTGCATAGACATAGTAACGGTTGGATTTCTCACCGCTGTCGATCATAATGTTACGTTCCTCATCATTCAGGGCCTCCTTTGTGATCTCCAGCTGCGGGATCGACGTTACATACATATAATCCGGAAAGATCATATACATCTGATTATAGCCGTCATAGGTATATTGATATACAACCTGAATACCGTCACTATCCTCTTCCTTATAGGTGATAAAATCATCTGCTGCCGGAATATAGGTATCGCCAACCTTCCTTGCCCGCTTCAGATAGATAACCCGGTTCTTCGTCGAAGCCTGCATGACATAGAGATCCCCCTTGTCATATTCCTTCAGCACCTGATCATCAATGGTCGTGATCCGCAGCTTATGCATCGGGAAAATAGTGCTGCCGTCGGTATTCATGATCACATCCTCCTGATGTGCCAGCCCGTAAGCCAGATCCTCTCCGATAAAGCCCACCGCCTTGATCCGCTCGCCGGAGCCGGCCTTCACAAGGTGCTCCTCATAGGTTTCCAGATTGAGGATCGTAAGCTCGGTACTGTTAATATCCAGCGACTCATTCGGATACGCGATCAGGGATTCGCTCTCGGATACAGCCAGATATTCCTTGAACATATTGTGGATCAAATAGCTGGATTCTCCGGTTTCGATATTTAATTTCATCACGTTATTGCCAACCAGATAGAAGAATTCGCCCTTTTCATTCAGATAGTTGAGTTCGGACGCATTCTCCTTAAGGATCTCATACGGCTCATCACAGGCTAAGAATAACACTTCCGTTAACCGGCTGGTACTACAATCGAACTGATAGACCGCGATCCCATTTTCTCCTTCATGCCGTCCGCGGTTCATATATCCATAGACCGTAAATATGATATTTCCTTCGTCATCTAATTTGACAATGTTGATCCCGTGCTGTCCATACGCAGATCTTACGTCTGTCGGACTGTCCTGCCAGAAGCCGAATACCTTCGTTATCTCCGTCCTGGAATAATCGTAATACCAGAGCTGCCCCTCCCGGACAAAAGCCACCTTCTTGTTATCATCGCTATACTTATACCGGAACCGATCCAGATCCGCGATTCCCAGAAAAAACCAGTTCTTCGAGGTATTCACATTGAACCGGTCAAAGATATTCTCCATTTTACGGTCATAATCCATCAGATAGATCGTCTTACTGTCCACATACCGCAGACGGTATTCCTCCGTCACATTGTAATACTGTGTATCGGTCTCATCTCCCGAGATCGCAACATATTTTAACTCGATCACGGCATTCTTTGCGTCGATCTCCTTCATGGTCGGAACCATCTGGGATATCCGCATCACAGAAAGATTTGCCCAGGTAAAGGTCTCGTAATTGGAATGAATTCCTATATGCGACAGGTTCTCATTTTCACCTGTATCATCCGGCTCAATATACGGAGTGATATCTGCACGCTTCTCCTTGTCAAAGGTCGCATCATGAAAGGTCTGAACAAACGTAAGGAACTGATCGGTATACAGCTCGTCCGACACTAATAACCGTGTATAATAACGGACCGTCCGCTCACTTTTAAGCTGCACATAGAGAACCAGCGAATACTCCTCCATCTCGGACAGGTCCATCCGAAGCGTTGTGGTCGCATAGAAGGAGCCGTTATTCTTCTCCAGATCGTCCACGGATCCATTCTCGATCAGCGACTCTCCATCCACCGAACGTACCTCATAGCCTACCGAATTGAATTCCATATCCAGATTCTCCAGTCGGAACTTCAGACTCTTATCGGTCCCGACCGGTGTGATCGAATCATGAAATAATGACACATCAATGGATGAGGTATACCCATGCAGACAATTGATCTCCCGTTCTCCCACGATCATATAGACCAGTGGGAGTGTCGGGCGGTCCATCTCTGCAGATACCTCATCCATACCGGCATTCTTCCATTTATTTGTCAAAAACACAGTCAGTACAAATGCTGCGATCAGCGTGACTGCCTGTAATATTATTTTCTTAATCATATATTTTCATCAATCAACGTAACCTGTTAATTTCAGCAGCACAGCCATACTTCCGGATCATTATCTGTCAATACACTATCTCTGCCAAAAAGATTACCAGAATCTCCGGCACCTCTGCTGATATCTGCACCGTCTTACATGAAACTCATTACAGAGAATGATCATGCACATCTGCATAAACGGAGAATCCGGAGTCGGTGGCGGCAGCTCCCGTCCCTTCATCCGGCCGTATGCTTCCTCTGCCATCCGGTACATCGTCACAGAATCCGGCTGCTCCGCAAACATCGGGCTTCCTTCATATTCCAACTGATCGCACATATCCTCCAGAACAGCCGCCAGATATCTTGCCTCCCGTGGATACATCCGTTTCATCTTCTCATAATCCGAAGCCGCCTCTGCCTCGCTAAGCTCCATCTGATCCAGCTTATCGAGATCCCACTGTCCCGTCCACGGAGGCTGCTGCAGCTTCATCAAATATTCCTGAAAATCACTCATATCCTTCACTCCATATTATACATCATCAATCCTAACATATAATATGCAGCAGCAGAAAAATCGTGCATTGTCATTTTAGCAAATATCATAGGATATAGCAAGCATAGGAAACCTATGAATTATGAATAAAGACAGCCAATATCCCTCATCCGGATTATTGACTGTCCTTATCCCGATCATACATTCACATGGATCATGCAGGACTTATTATCTGCGATCCTTCCTATCCGATCTTAATTAACTCTTTTTCCTTATCCTGCTGATTTCTCTTCTTTTATCTCTTTGGTCGTTCTCTCTTACTTATCTCCAAATGAAATTCCCAGCATCTTGGCATTCTTCACAATACTGTCATCCGGTGAGACATACTTTAACTTACCGGCAGACTCTGAAAGCGGAATGGAAGTAACTTCGTTGTTCTTCAGTACAACAAGCTCACCATACTTCTCTTCCTTAATGAGCTCTGCTGCCTTCGCGCCGAACCGGCTGGAAAGAACACGGTCATACGGGCATGGGCTTCCGCCTCGCTGGGTATGTCCCGGAACGGTAACCCGAACCTCTGTGCCGCTGTATTCCCGGATCTGATCTGCAATCTCATAAGCAACTGATGGGTACTTGGAATTCGCGATCGCTGCCTTCCGCTCCTTCTTCGGCAGAGAAGCAACCTCCTGCGAAATCGCGCCCTCGGCTACGGCAAGGATCGAGAAGCCCTTGCCTTCCTTCGCACGCTTGTCCAGAGCCTTGCATACATTCTTAATATCATACGGGATCTCAGGGATCAGAATGATATCCGCGCCGCCTGCAATTCCGGCATGCAGCGTGATCCAGCCAACCTTATGTCCCATGATCTCCACAATGAACACACGTCCATGAGAGGCTGCTGTTGTATGAATACAATCAATGGCTTCGGTCGCAATGTCCACTGCGCTCTGGAAGCCGAAGGTCATATCGGTTCCCCACAGGTCATTATCGATCGTCTTCGGAAGCCCGATCACATTCAAGCCTTCCTCACTTAACAGATTAGCGGTCTTCTGAGAGCCGTTACCACCCAGAACGACCAGACAGTCTAATTTCAGCTTCTTATAGGTGTCCTTCATAGCCTTAACCTTGTCCATACCGTTCTCATCCGGCTCACGCATCAACTTAAACGGCTGTCTGGAGCTGCCGAGGATCGTACCGCCCTTGGTCAGGATTCCGGAGAAATCCTCCGGCTTTAAGATCCGGTAATTCCCATACATCAAGCCCTTATACCCCTCTAAGAAGCCATAGATCTCAACATCCTTAAAGGAGCCATGAAGCCCCTTAACGACACCACGCATGGTCGCATTCAGTGCCTGACAGTCACCGCCGCTTGTCAACATTCCAATTCTCTTCATACCTTGTCACCTTCTCTTTCTTTGTGCTTATCTTTATTGATTCTTATATTAATCCCTATATTGATCCCTTATCTTCTTCCACATCGATCCGCAGCCTGATCCTTCCGATTTCTCAGGAGTCGATCTTACCTGCTGCCTACAGCTCCACCCGGCCCTCTAAGGCTCTAAGTAATGTTACCTCATCAATACATTCCAGTTCTCCGCCGATCGGCACTCCGCTGGCGATCCGGCTGACCTTGATCCCGGATGGCTTGATCAGCTTGCTTAAGTACATGGCTGTCGCTTCTCC
>CACZRT010000041.1 GCA_902783585.1 uncultured Lachnospiraceae bacterium
AATCTGAATTTGTCTGCATTTGGAATAGGAGTTAATTTGGCTCAGAAGAGTCCGGTGGCCAGTATTGATCTAGCATTGCAAACATTGCTTGAGGAAATAAAGAAGAAAAAAAAGCGCGTTCTTGTAGTAATCGATGAGGTTAAAAAAACAGAAAAGCTTGTAGATTTCATTCAGGAATTTCAGATATTGATACGACAGGAACTGCCGATTTTCATAGTGGTAGCGGGATTATATGAGGATATCGAAACAATTGAAAATACGGACGGACTTACCTTCTTTCTAAGAGCGGAAAAATATGAATTGAAACCGCTGAATCTTGGTATTATCAAAGAAAACTATAAGAAAGTATTGAAGATTACAGATGATAAAGCGGAGAAGCTGGCCAGACTTACCATGGGGTATGCATTTGCTTACCAGGTGTTTGGAAAATACATGTGGGATTCGGGGGAACAGGATATAACACCGCTTGTTTTGGCTGAGGTTGATAGTGTTCTTAGCGAAAAAGTATATGATAAAATATGGTCAGAACTTCGAGCAAAAGAAAAATGGTTCCTAAGCTTTATAGTACAGAAGGATCAAATGCCGGTCAGTGAGCTCCTGCATATTACAAAGCAAAAGCATAATGATTGGAGTGAACCCAGAAAGAGGCTCATTGAGAAAGGAATTCTTGATGGGAAGCTGCGTGGAGAAGTAAAGATTGTTCTTCCGAGATTTGCGGAATATGTAAAAGCAAATACCAATGAGGGATAAATTATGAAAAGATAATCCAGCCCTGTTCCTGATCTGAACAAGGCTGGATTATTTGGATTTCTTTCTTGGATTTTCTTCTGTAATAATTTAATTCTCTGTCAACTTAGTCTTGCTATGCATATTCGCGCTTCCGAGAGAATAGCTAAACAGGGTATTACGTGCGAGAGAAAGCGGCATCATCAAATAATAGATACCTCTGCTGATTCCTAAGGAACGGGAATAGAAATCATAGAATCTTGACGATACTCCGATCCGATGTTCCAGATTACCCAGATAAAAGCTTGTCAGGATAAGGAGACAGATATAGAGGATCATAAAGATTAAGCTGATTGTTTTTTCTTTTTTACCAACCGTTGATGGGAAGGAGATCAGAATGCTGAAAAAGATGATAATCAGGGCTGCCAAAGTAATCTCAACGGTTCTTGCAACCGGAAGAGCTAAGCCATGAGTTCGAATGCTTTGTACAATACAGATGCCGGTAAAAAGTACGAATTGAAGAAGCGTGATCCCGAGTGCCACATAGGCGGTAATCCTGCTTCGCGTATTCTTTAATCCGGTCTGTTCCTTTGTCTGAACGGCTCTGCTGTACATAGCGGTATGACCGCATGCAAACCAGAACAGAACAACAGAAGCTGCATAGAATGGGCTGCTGATCAGGTTGATAATGTGATTCAGATAATCGAGATTATAGAATTCCATACCCAGCACGCGGGCAATGTTGTATTCGTACGCCCCGAGAAATGCCACGATTACCAAAGAAACTGAGTACAGGATCGGAAATAAGATTGCTATAGCGGTCAACGCTTTTGGCGACATCCTTTTTAAAGAAACTATAATGCAGAAGATTCCGCTGATAATGAGCATAAAAATGAGTTCTGTTGTCAAATAAATCGGAAATGCCTTTCCTGCAAATGATCCGTACCGTATTACCCGGAAGACCGGAACGATAATGGTAATCAATAATTGTAGAATGACCAGACCCACAGATATGTAGGCTGTGATCTTACCGGTTTTGTTATACATACTTTTTTCCTCCCTATCATGAATAATTGTGATCAGTTGATCTTTTTATAATCCGTATTGATCGTGATCCGTTTTTCATTGCTAAAATCCAATAGTCCCGTCCCGGAAAATGCTTCTGCGGCAGACTGAACATGGGTTAGATCGGATGGCCGGATATTCGGATAGATCAGTGCGCTGTAATTGCCATTCTTGGTTTCTTTAATATCGCCGAATATTAGATCGCAGACAGGTTTGCCGCTATCTACAGAGTAGATCTGAAATGCTGCTTTTGCAGTCTTAGTGACTGTGTCGTGTGTAAGAGAAGACGGAGTGCGGGTTGTGGTTACGACATAGCGGCCAACAGCTGCCTCCCTGTTCCATAAGTACTGCACATAGTTATAAGTGCAGGGAACGACCGGCTTTAAGCTCACATCCGTCAGAAGAGCGATACCTAATTTGTTATAATCCGGACTAACGAGTGATTGATTGCCATATAGAACGATATCCTGTATGATCTCCAAATAATTGTTTTCTTTTGGCTTGATCAGAACCTGTTCATTTTTACTTATTAATCCGCGTTCCTGAGCAAGTGAAATCTGGAAGAAGTTGCCAACCGGAGTGATCTTGTAATGGGAGTCGCTGTAAGAGGTCAGAACCTGTTTTCCATTGAGATCTACCAGATATTTCTTGATATCCAGCGGGAACTTCGGAGATCCTTTTCGTACGGTCACAATCGCATAACCATCATGATATTCTTCAATCTCATCATAATCATAACCGGTCAGTGGATGCTGATTCTCATCGCCGATCGCGTATTTAATCACTTCCTTTTTGGAAAAAAGACCTTTTTTCGTTTCTGTCTGTTCCAAGATGTAACGCGGTGGATTATCGTGAATCTGTGTCATAACGTCTCCTTTCGAAATCTGGCTATATTCAAGACATAATAAGAATATAGCAAAAATAAAAACAAAATAGGTGGTCTGTCAGACCACCTACGCTGTTCTTATATTCTACTGATTATATGATCATGGTTCACTGACCGTTGAATCTGCAGAAGCGAATACACGGTCGGTATTGGCAAGGATCAAGGCCATCTCTCCAATACTGATATCTCCGGGACGATTTGCCCCCGTTGCAATTCCGGTCTTGTCCGCAAATGCAACAGCAACCCGGACACCGGGATAATAGCCGTTGTCATCTTTGATGCTTGACCAGTCCGCAACGATTGACGGATCATGAACCTTAATGGCGGCGTAGATCATAATATCCCGGTCAACCGTCTGACCATCGTCCCATCCCCAAGGCAGGAAGTATTCCTCGCTTTCCTGCGGCATTTCCGTATTGATTCCGTATACATAATCCGGATCCAGTCCATATAGATCGATCATTACAGTTCTTAGGGTTCCGATTGTTGCAATATCGTCTGTATTGTCAAACATTTCGGTATGATATGTGTTACGCATATAGTTGGAGGCATCCGCGATACGTTCTTCATCGGATAGAAAGGCAGGGATCGCGTCCTCTGAAAAAGGTGTATAGGTTGCTGCCTGGTAGAGCTTGATGCCTCCAAAGGTAAGAAGACCGACACCTGCTATTATACAAATGATCATTCCGGCTGTCCGTAAGAATTGAAAGCCGGGATTGGCGTGACGCAGTGCCTGTTTCATCTGATCCACATCAGAGTATCGCTCTTTGGGTGAGAAGCCGGTCGCTTTCCTAATAATCTTATGAAGAGGACGATAGATCTTAATATTCGGATTCTCCCTGGTGCTCCCGGTCAGCAGATAGCGGAGCAGAATACCGAGAGAATAGATGTCTGTACGGCTGTCAGTCTGTGAAAAACCATATTGTTCCGGTGGGGCATAGGCAATGGTTCCGAAAAAACGGGTATCGGTATCATTGTCCTGATGATAGATTCTGGCAATATCAAAATCGATCAATACAACTGACAGATCCAGTCTGACAATGATATTCTGGGGTTTAATATCCCGATGAATGATCGGTTCAGGCTGATGATGCAGATAGGACAGAATATCACAGATCCGGATACAGACAGATATGATCTCCTGTTCAGAAAGGGTATGTTCGATTATGTAGCGGTCCAGGGGTGTGCCGTCAATATATTCACGCAGAGAGATGATCATTCTGTCATTTTCAAAGGAATCGACATACCCGGGCAGTCCGGGATGGTCAAGTCCGTGCAGCAGATCTTGTGTAATGTCTGGGGCATAGACAGACTTGTCATAACATTTGGCTACATAAGATGTGCCGCGTGTATTCTGAACAAGAAAGGTATCGATCCCATTCCGCTCCCCAAGACATTCCATGATAGTATACGACGAAGTAAAGGCTGACGGGTAATTTGTGTTAGCATATGCTTCGTTTATTTGCTGCAGGAAATCATTTGCCGAATGAATCCTTTTATTATCGTTCCGGTTGTTTGTCTGCTGATTCTCTTGATTGGATACAGTTTGATCATTCATAGGATTTTCCTCCGATCAAAGGAAGATGGTCATCCTCCAGAACCTGTTGGAGATCCATCAGTGTTTTTTGATTATGCAGATGATAGGCTATGATCGCATCCCGTTTAACTTTTGGATGGAGTGGTGTTAGTCTGGCGACTTTCAACAGCTGCTGTGTCTCATCGGTAGTCAGTCCGAAGCCGAATGCGAGCTGAAGAACAGTATCCCGGGACGGATTCCGCTTGCCGGAAAATAGGCGGTGTCCAAAGGATTTCTCGATGTTGCTGCGGTTAATGATGGTTTCCGGTACTTCATTGCGCTCCCTGCAAAGCGCGGTAATGTAATCAGAAAAATCGGGGAGTCTTAATGCATCATTATTTTCGTTTAAATAACTGTCGATGGTAGGAGCCTGGAAGAGTCTTGCCCACAGCTCCTGTGTAGAAATATGTGTAGATTTGGATTCCATGCCCGAACTGCCTCCCGATTTAAAATAATAACTGCGGGCAACAGGACTATAACCAACAAGCTAGTATTTATGCGGTGTTCGTGCCCTTTGACTTCACTTTTGACTGCAACAAATAAAATGTTCACAAACTTACATACATTGTTTTATCTATGATATTTAAGGATAATAGATAATGATGATATTTTCAAGTAAATATATTTTGAAAAATGAGCCGGAGCCAAAAATGGACAGGGATTTATTGCTTGATTTTCTGATAGTAATATGGTAGATTATAGATACAAAGAGGAGCAACCGCCCACAAGGTGAGTTAACCTTCCCAGGATTTTTGAAAAATCAGCTTATCCAAGAACCGGTCAAAGTGCAAGGATAGGCTGATTTTTTATTTTCGCTTGTTGTTCCTATCGTTATTCAAATAGGCAAGCAGCGCAACAATGAAAGTATTACTTAAGATCAACAATGTCAAAACTTCGTATGTACTCATTATATGCACCACCTCCCTTCAGAAAAGGGAGATTAACCACACCTTGCAACACGATTGCTCCTAAATAGATTATGGCAAATGCTTAATAACAAGTCAAGCGAATATTAAGAATATCGACATGGATTTAAACATGAAATGCTACAAAAAGTAATGCGGGCAACAGGACTTGAACCTGCACGGTCTCCCACCAGAACCTAAATCTGGCGCGTCTGCCAATTCCGCCATGCCCGCATGTTGAGGATTATAATGATAGAAAAACTCAACATAGGATATATTATCATTTGAGGGTGGAAAAAGCAAGGAAATTCTCTTGAATTTTTGCGGGTCTGCATATATGATATGGAAGAAGATACAGCGTTATAACGAACAATGATCATATAGAACAACATATATCAGAACATATGAAATGAGGTACGCACATGACACTTACACAGTTAAATTACGCAATTACGGTGGCGAATGCCAAGTCTATGAATGAGGCGGCGAAGGATCTGTTCATATCGCAGCCGAGTTTGTCGGCATCCATTCGGGATCTGGAAGAGGAAGTGGGACTGGAGCTGTTCCGACGTTCGAATCGGGGAATCTCCCTGACGCCAGAGGGGGAAGAGTTCATCGGCTATGCCAGACAGGTGGTGGAACAATATCAATTGATCGAAGATAAATATGTCAATCAGGCAACCTCCAAGAAGAAATTCAGCGTGTCCATGCAGCACTACACCTTTGGGGTAAATGCGTTTATGGAGATGGTTAAGCAGTTCGGAATGGACCGTTATGAATTTGCGGTGCATGAGACGAGGACGCATGATGTGATCGAGGATGTGAAGAATTTTCGAAGTGAGATTGGAATCCTCTATGTGAATGATTTTAACCGGCAGGTTCTGTATAAGCTCTTTGATGAGTATGGGTTGGAGTTCCATGAGCTGTTAGAGTGCGGGATCTATGTATATATGGCGAAGTCGCATCCATTGGCAGACAGGGAGGAGATCGCCATTGAGGAATTGGACGAGTATCCGTGCCTGTCCTTCGATCAGGGCGCTTATAATTCATTTTATTTTGCGGAAGAGGTATTAAGCACGTATCAATATAAGCGGCTGATCAAGGCAAGCGACCGTGCGACACTTCTGAATATGATGATCGGATTGAATGGATATACATTGTGCTCCGGTATCATCTGTGAGAGCTTAAATGGTGAGGAATACTGCGCGGTTCGCTTAAAGTCTGATGAGGTAATGACGATCGGATATCTGGTCCGAAAGGGTGTAACGGTCAGCAAGCTGGGGAAGAAGTATATTGAAGAAATCCTGAAATATCAGGACAAGGGATTAAAATAGGTCAGGTTTTATCTCCTTGTGAGCAGGGATAGTTCTATTATCTATGGACGGAATTGAGGTGACGGAAAGATGGAACAATATAATATTACCGGTATGAGCTGTGCTGCCTGCAGCGCGCGTGTGGAAAAAGCGGTATCGAAGGTGGAGGGGGTAACCTCCTGCTCGGTGAGTCTGCTGACGAATTCCATGGGCGTAGAAGGTACGGCCGAGCCGGCGGCAATCGTGAAAGCGGTGGAGGCTGCAGGGTATGGTGCACAGTTAAGACGGAATTCACGAGGAGCCGATCAGCAATCGGAGAAATCTTCCGGAGGAGCGAAGGCAGCCGGAAACCGGTCGTCCTATCAGGCAAGTCTTGCAGAGGCGGAGGAAGCCTTGAAGGATAAGGAAAGCCCAGTGCTTCGCAAGCGGTTGATCGTATCGGCTGTATTTTTGCTGGTTCTAATGTATTTTTCCATGGGACATATGATGTGGGGATGGCCGCTGCCGCCGTTCTTTGACGGAAATCATGTGGCAATGGGGCTTGTGCAGTTACTGCTTACAGTGATCATCATGGTGATCAATCAGAGATTCTTTGTCAGTGGTTTTAAGAGCCTGTTTCATGGTGCGCCGAATATGGATACGCTGGTGGCGATGGGAGCAAGTGCCGCATTTGGTTATAGTACATTTGCACTGTTTGCCATGACGGCCGCAGTCGTTCAGGGCGATGAAGAACAGGTTATGTATTATATGGATCAGTTTTACTTTGAATCTGCGGCGATGATCCTGACGCTGATCACAGTTGGTAAGATGTTAGAGGCGATCTCTAAGGGGAAGACGACGAATGCGTTGAAGAGCCTGATGAAGCTGGCTCCGAAGACGGCGATGATCTTACGGGACGGAGTAGAGACAGAGGTCCCGATTGAGGATGTGGATTGCGGAGATTTGTTTGTGGTTCGTCCGGGGGAGAATATTCCGGTGGATGGAATTGTGCGGGAGGGAAGCAGTGCGGTGAATGAAGCGGCCCTTACCGGAGAGAGTCTGCCGGTGGATAAACTTCCGGGGGATAAGGTATCCGCGGGAACCTTGAATCAATCCGGACACCTGACCTGCGAGGCGACCCGTGTAGGGGAGGATACCACGCTGTCACAGATCATTCAGATGGTGAGTGATGCGGCAGCCACGAAGGCGCCGGTTGCCAAGATTGCGGATAAGGTGTCGGGAATCTTCGTTCCGACGGTGCTGGTGCTTGCGGGAATTACGCTGGTCGTATGGCTGATTGCAGGCAGAGAGGTTGGATTCGCTTTGGCAAGAGCTATCTCCGTTCTGGTGATCAGTTGTCCGTGTGCGCTGGGACTTGCAACGCCGGTTGCGATCATGGTAGGCAACGGTGTGGGAGCCAGAAACGGAATTATGTTCAAGACTGCTATTTCCTTAGAAGAGACCGGCAAGATACAGATCGTTGCGTTGGATAAGACCGGCACGATCACATCCGGCGCTCCAAAGGTAACGGATGTAATACCGGCACCTGATCATTCCGAGGAGGAACTGGTATCCTATGCCTATCTTCTGGAACGACAGAGCGAGCACCCGCTTGCAAAGGCAGTACTTGAATATGGAGATCAATCCAATATCCGAGAGAAGGGATTGTTTTCGGATTCTTCCCTGAAGCAGACAGCGAAGGACAAGGAAGAAGGCAGGGACGATGGTTTGACGGATTTTCAGGCGCTTCCGGGTAATGGTCTGCAGGGACGATATGAAGATAAGCAGATCTACGGCGGCAGTCTGTCATTTATGAAGGATAAGGTAATGATTCCTAAGGAGCTCCGTGAGAAAGCAGAGCAGCTGGCGACGCAGGGCAAGACCCCGATTGTGTTTGCATACGAGCGATTTGATGGAGATCTGGCAGCTGAATATCCGGATCATACGAAGGTATCTGATCGTGATCATACAGAGCTTCTGGGTATGCTCGCTGTTGCGGACGTGATCAAGGAAGATAGTCCGCAGGCAATCCGGGAGCTTCAGAATATGGGAATCCATGTGGTGATGTTGACCGGTGATAATAAGAGAACGGCTGATGCCATTGGTAAGGAAGCCGGAGTGGATGAGGTCATTGCAGATGTGCTTCCGGACGGCAAGGAGGCTGTGATCCGCAGGCTGAAGGAATCTGGCAGGGTGGCGATGGTCGGTGACGGAATTAATGATGCACCGGCGCTTACCAGAGCAGATATCGGAATTGCGATCGGAGCCGGTACGGATATTGCCATTGATGCAGCGGATGTGGTATTGATGAAGAGCAGCCTTGCAGATGTTCCGGCAGCGATCCGTTTGAGCCGGAGAACGCTGACCAATATTCATGAGAATCTGTTCTGGGCATTTATATACAATATTATAGGTATTCCGTTAGCGGCAGGAGTGTGGATCCCGATCTTCGGCTGGACCCTCACACCGATGTTCGGTGCTGCAGCAATGAGCTTGTCCAGCTTCTGTGTCGTGACGAATGCGCTGCGGCTGAATCTGGTCAAGATTCATGATGCAAGACATGACCGCAGAAGAAAATCGGCTGTGAGCAGAACCGATGCGGATTCGGGATTATCCGTGGTGACAGATCCGGATAATTCGGATAAGGACATATGCCCAACTGATTATGATATAGAAGATAGAAAACAGGAGGATAAAACCATGACGAAAACGATGAAGATCGAAGGAATGATGTGCGAGCATTGCGAAGCAAGAGTTAAGAAGTCGCTGGAAGCCATAGATGGTGTGGCATCTGCGGAAGTAAGCCATACGGCAGGAACTGCGATCGTGACTATGGATCGGGAGATTGCAGATCAAGAACTGAAAACCGCAGTGGAAGCTCAGGATTATATGGTAGTAGAGATCGTCTGAATCAGCATGTTGTAATTCATGTGACGGGCAGGATGGAAGTTCCATTCCAGATGTTCCTCTGTCATAGTGTAGTGCATTGATCCATTTGCGTTTGCAGGAGCTCTTAGGCTTGATATACGGTCACGGATATCAAGAATACAAGGATAGGCTCCTGCAACCGGATGATCGGAGTCATCTTCACATCCGATCATGACCGATCCTTTGGAGGAATCCAGTATGGACTGATTCAATACCGGAATAATGTCTTCAAGCATATCGGTAAGGATCCGGTGATAGTCTTCCATGCCGGAATATGTATTATGAAAGAGCTGTTCAGAGATATTATAGTCCAGAATTTCCAGGCAGTAGGATAATCCGGACAGCAGCTGACTATGCACACCCAGACACACGACGAGATCATAGGATTTCGGCGGGAGAATGGTGTGAAGCTGTTCAGGATTTGTGTATAGAAGCTTCTTTATGTTCCATAATTGTTCTGTCGCATAGGTAAGGTAATCATCTGTCGTAAGAGACCGTCCGTGTGATTGAACATATTCTAATAGATTCTGACATAAGAGTTCGATGTCATCTGAAGTAATCCCATCCAGTGTCGCATGACATAACGTGAGCCGTTCCCGTAATTCCGGAGAAAGGCTTTGATATGCTGTCTGAATAGCAGCATCATCTTCATCGATCAATGTAATGTGATCATAACAGGTCAGACATTTAGTCAGATCAATATCATTGCACTGGCCTGCGCCTAAGATCGCCATTGCTTTGGGCGCGGTTGTATGCAGATTATGCAGGGCAATGGATATGATCCGCTCTGTGATCTGTTCCCGGTAGCTGCGCCAATCCTCGAAAGCGTTCGGAAGTATGAATTTCGTCTTTACCTGTTCATAGATATTCATGGGGATATCTTAGCATATTCATGCAGGAAAAAGAAGATATTCATATAAGAAAAGAAGACATTTGCAAAGGAATAAGAATGTTTTCATATTAGAAAAAGAAGAGATTTGAAAAGAAAATGACATTCATACAAGAAATGGCAGTCATTCATACAAGAAATGTAGAAATTGTTTTGAAGGTGATACAATATATCAAAAGAAGAACCTTTATTCTTAAAAATTAGATTCCTGATCGGAAAGATCATCCGGAATATGTTTGAGAATATCCGCAACGCCGCAATGCAGAACATTGCATAACAGATCGATCGTGACTGTTGAGATCGGCATATTATGCTTTAAACGGTGAAGCGTGCCCGGATTGACATGGTGTGTATTCACAAGTGTATACCAGTTTTCATGCTCGTTTTGTTTGAGTGTATTCCAAAATGGTGTATAGTCGATCATTTTTATATACATCCCCCTATTCAAAAATAATAATAAGATGGGTTGTATTATATGAACAGATTGTATATAATATACCCAAAATTAAAAATTCCGAATCAAATAATATAGGGATATATAGAATATATTTCATTCGGTATATTTACTAGTCACTATTTTTATAGTATATTCATAGCACAATAATTTATAAAAGTAGCAGAATGTCTATATTTAAAGATAAGAGCGTGGATTATATAGACATAAATTATGTCTGAAGTTCAGTAAGTATGAGGGGTGAATGGAATGGGTAATATGAAAAAGAAGAAAGAGAGACGTGAACATGTATCCCGCTGGTCGATAGGGACCCGGGATGAATTCTGGTATATCAGTGGACAGCAAAGCGGTATCTATCCACCTTCCTTCTATGCTGCGCATACGGAGGAGGAGATTCAGGAGCTTCATCAACAGTGCATGGAGCAGGTCAGACAGATGGCTCAAAAATACGATCTTGAGATCGGCGAAGATGGTAAACTTCAGAATAATAACAGTGATAACAACGGAATCTGATTTTTCTTTTTTAATTTAACCGTATAGTGTATAATATATGGAATTGACAGGAATCAATATTGCAGAATACACGATCGGAATCAGACAGAAAGAAAGGGCAGACGATGTTAAATCAATTTTCAAGAACAGAATTATTATTTGGTAAGGAAGCCATGGAGCGCTTAGAGCAGGCCAGAGTTGCGGTATTCGGGATCGGCGGTGTCGGTGGTTATACCGTTGAGGCACTTGTTCGCAGCGGAATCGGAGCGATCGATTTGATCGACGACGATAAGGTGTGCCTGACGAATCTGAACCGACAGATCATTGCGACCAGGAGCTCGGTAGGGAAGTATAAGGTCGATGTCATGCGGGAACGGATATTGGATATTAATCCCAATTGCAAGGTGGAGGTGCATAAATGCTTCTATCTTCCGGAGACAAAGGATGAGTTTGATTTTACACAGTATTCCTATGTTGTGGATGCTGTGGATACGGTAACGGCAAAGATCCAGCTTGTGATGGAAGCGCGCGAGAAGGGAACTTCGATCATTGCCAGCATGGGTGCCGGCAACAAATTGAATCCTGCCATGTTCGAGGTGGCGGATATCTATGAGACCTCGGTTTGCCCGTTAGCCAAGGTCATGCGGAGAGAATTGAAGAAACGCGGCGTAGAGAAGCTGAAGGTGGTATATTCCAAGGAGCCGCCGATCCGCCCGATCGAGGATATGGCGATCAGCTGCCGGACGAACTGCATCTGTCCGCCGGATACACAGCATAAATGTACCGAACGGCGGGATATTCCGGGTTCAACGGCATTCGTTCCGTCTGTTGCGGGATTGATTATTGCGTCGGAGGTAATCAAAGACCTTGCAAAACTATAGTTACGACCTGTAATTAAGTCTGATAATGCTTGGAAATCATGAATTATCAAGGGATTACAGGAGTTCACAGAATTTTCACAAAAATTGTTAGCACTCACCATTGACGAGTGCTAACAAATGTGCTATAACATAATCAGAAAGAGGAACAGAATAGAGAATGAGAGAATGAGAATAATAATACCTGGCGGTATGAATTCAAGTGGATCATTACCTATTCATCCCCGTTCCGGTAACGTATTAACAAGAAGAACATTAGTATAGAAAAGGAGCGATGACTTATGTTAACACCTAGTATTTATTGTGAACCATTATTTGATGACTTTTTTGATGATTTTGACGAATTCTTCCGTATGCCGGCGGTATTCGACAGAGATATGAATAAGGCACAGAAGAAGCTGTACGGCAGACATTCCGCCAACATGATGAAGACCGATGTGCAGGAGCACGAGGATCATTATGAAGTGGATGTTGATCTTCCGGGATTCAAGAAGGAAGATATGTCTGTGCAGTTGAAGGATGGCTACCTGACGATCTCTGCATCGAAGAATCTGAATAAGGATAAGGAAGATCAGAAGACCGGCAAGTATATCCGTCAGGAACGGTATTCCGGCGCCATGAGCAGATCCTTCTATGTAGGGGAAGCCATTACGCAGGAGGATATCAAGGCGAAGTATGAAAGTGGCGTCCTGAGACTGACGATCCCGAAGAAGGAGCCGGTAGAGCAGGTGGATAAGAACAATTATATTGCCATTGAAGGATAAGGACAGAGTTTTCTCCCTCACACTCATCCCTTTACTTTCCGGGAACCGGAGCGTTTATGCTCCGGTTCCTTTTCTTTTATGCACGCCCGCAATATGTATGGATTGACTTCATCGATTGCTATAGCCTTACCCTATAGCCGGCTCTAGATTATTTGAAATATTCTTTTTAAGGATCCGGTGCTAAGATAATACTATCATTCGTAAGAATAGATAACAGATGGGGCAGAAGGAAGCTAATAGATATGTGTGAATTATTTGGCGTATGCGGACAGCACCGCTTATATCTAAATGAATATCTTCGTACATTTTACGGGCACTGCGATAAGCATCCGCACGGTTGGGGATTGGCGATCATGAACGGGAACGACGCCGTGATCGAGAAGGAATCGAAGAAAGCATCGAAGAGTGAAGTCCTCAAGGAACGGCTTCGGCATACGATGAAGGAAAAGACCGTACTGGCACATATAAGGTACGCAACAATCGGTAATGTGGAGCTCTGGAACTGTCATCCGTACACGGCGATCGATGAAAGCGGGAGACGGTGGACCATGATCCATAATGGAACTATATTTGAGTATGAGGGATTGGATAAGTATTCCCGTATTCAATCGGGTGATACGGACAGTGAGCGTATTTTGCTGTATATCATTGATCGTATGAATCAGGCGGCCGAGAAAAAGGGGCGTGCCCTGAATCCGGTAGAACGCTTTCAGGTATTGGATTCCATATTCCCCGACCTTGCAGTTGGCAACAAGTTAAACATTCTGCTGTACGATGGTGAGCAGATGTATGTGCATACAAATTGCCGGAAGACCTTGTATTATCTTCATAAGGACGAGGCGTATTTCTTTGCGACAGTCCCGCTTACCGATGATGACTGGCAGCCGGTGCCGTTCACGCAGCTGTTAGGTTATCGCGACGGTATGCATGTGTATGAGGGACAGATACATGGAAATGAGTATGTGGATGATCCGGAGAACTATAAATATCTGTATCAGATCTTTGCGGATCTGTAAGAGGATGAGTAAGTGCGGAAGAATGTGATGGTGATGATATGGCAGATCTTGCATGGCAGTATGCAGAGAATGATCAGAATAAGACGGTCGATCAGGCGTTAATAAATGATGTAAAAAATGCTTTGTATGAGAAATACATAGCGCCTACTAAGAAGACACGGGAGCATTATATCGGAATTGAAATCGAGATGCCGATCCTGAATCTGAATAAGAAGCCTGTGGATTTTCGCGTGATCCACCGACTGACTGCTGATTTTATGCAGGAATTTCAGTTCACAGTGCTTGGTAAGGATGAGGAAGGCAATATCTATTCCGCTGAGGACCTTAAGACAGGAGATATCTTTTCTTATGATTGTTCGTACAATAATCTGGAGCTTTCGATGGGCAAGGAACGGGAGCTGCATACGATCCGGGAACGGTTTACGAAGTATTATTCCTATATTCAGGCGCGGCTTGCAAAGGAGAATTATACTTTGAGCGGGTTTGGAGTGAATCCGTATCGGGGCTATAATCATAATGTTCCGATCCTGAATGGAAGATACCGGATGTTATTTCATCATCTTCATTCCTATAAGGAATATTCCCTGCCGATGTATTTCCATGAGTATCCGGCCTATGGGACCTTCTGCAGTGCGTCTCAGGTGCAGCTGGATGTGGAATATGAGAATCTGATCGAGACGATCAATACATTTACCCGATTAGAGCCAATCAAGGCCTTGTTATTCTCCAATTCCATCCTGTTGGATGAGCACGAGGAGCTGTTATGCTGTCGGGATATGTTCTGGGAGAATAGTACGCATGGGATCAACACCCATAATATCGGTATGTATGAATTGGAATTCCACAGTGTGCAGGAGCTGCAGAAATATATTGAATCCACAAGCATATATTGTGTAGAACGCGGAAGCAAATATATCAACTTCCCTCCAATTCCAATTTTGGAGTATTTTACTAAAGAGGTTGTCATGGGAGAGTATTATGACGGCACCAAATACTGTAAGATCGGTGTGCATCCGAAGCTGAGTGATCTGAATTATCTGCGGACATTTAAGTTTGAAGATCTTACCTATCGGGGAACGATCGAGTACCGGAGTGTCTGCTGTCAGCCGATCCATGATTTCATGACCGTTGCGGCGTTCCATATCGGTTTGACGGAGAATTTACATGGACTGACTGCGCTTCTGGATCAGGATCAGGTCTTATACCATCGAGGCTATAATGCCGGTGAATTGCGCAAATTATTTAATTATCGGGACTTCCCTTCCGGCTTAGATAAGGATCAGGTATATGATCTGGCGCAGAGGATCGTGGATCTGGCGGTAGACGGACTTCGTAAGAGGGGGCTTGGAGAAGAAGTCTATTTGGCGCCATTGCATGAACGAATTCGGCAGCGGAGCAATCCGTCGCTGTATGTTCTGAATGCAAGAGAACAAGGGGTGCCTTTGGAAACGATCATTCGGGAGTTTGCGGAGATAGAGTAGGAGGATGGGATATGCTGCATATTGATCATTCGGAGGTTAGAGACCTTCTGCTGCAAGGAAATATCGGACTGGAAAAAGAGAATCTCCGGATTGATGCGAAGGGGAATTTTGCGCAGACCAGAGATCCATTTCCTAATGATCCGCATATTGTCAGAGATTTCTGCGAGAATCAGGTAGAGATCAATACAGATGTATGGGACAGTGTAGAGGGGGCGATGGAGGAGCTCTTAAGCCGGACGAACGAGATCAAGGATACACTCCGGAAGCTTCCGGAGCCGGAGTATCTATGGCCGTTTTCCAATCCGCCATATATTAAAAATGAAGAGGATGTGCCGATCGCGAGGTTTGAAGGTGATGAGGCGTCGAAGACGGAATATCGGGAATATCTGGCGAAGCGGTACGGAAGATATAAGATGACGCTGTCCGGTATTCATGTGAACTATTCCTTTGCGGAGGCGCTGCTTCAGAGGAATTATGAGATCAACCGGAAGAAGAAAGCAACGGATCTGTCCTACCGGGAATATGTAGACCGGCTGTATTTGGATCTGGCGGAGCGTGTGGTTGCATACGGATGGGTGGTCACTGCGTTGACAGCAGCTAGTCCTTTGATGGATGGATCTTATGTGGAGAAGAAATTATATGACGTGGATATCTTTCCGGGAATGGCGTCGGTACGTTGCGGAGAGCTGGGCTATTGGAATTTCTTCACGCCGATCCTGAATTATCAGTCAGCGGCTTCCTATGCAGACAGTATTCGGTATTATGTGGAGCATGAATGGCTGAAATATCCGTCCGAGCTCTATTATCCGGTACGGTTAAAGCCGAGTGGCAAGAATACACTTGAGAATCTGGAGGCGCATGGAATCGATCATATTGAACTGCGGATGGTGGACTTGAATCCATTGGAGCCGGCGGGGCTGAATGCTAAGGATGTTACATTTATCAAGCTGTTCCTGATCTGGCTTGCGACACTTCCTGTGCTTCATCTTAAGGAGCATGAGCAGATTCAGGCGGTACAGAATTATAAGAATGCGGCGCATTATGACTTAAAGACCGTAAATATTGTGACCCCTTCCTGTGGTATGGCTTCCGTCGTGCGCGCCGGTAAGAAGCTGCTCTCGATCATGCGGGATTTCTATCGGGATTATCCGGAGGAGATTCAGGAGGTTCTTGCTTTTGAAGAGGAGAAGCTGGAGATTCCGGAGAAGCGGTATGCATGGATCGTCCGCAAAGAATATGCGAATGGATATGTGAAGAAGGGCTTGCAGCTTGCTGTGGAAGAGGGAAGGCAGTGAGATCAAGGCTTGCTGTGAGAGAGAGAAGGCAGTGAGATCAGGGCTTGCTGTGGAAGAGAGAAGGCAGTGGCTTCAAGGACGATAATATTAGAGAGGAAAAGGTTGGTACATAGACGATGGCAAAGGTAATAGTTGGAATGTCCGGTGGGGTTGACAGCGCGGTAGCGGCATATCTGCTGAAGGTGGCAGGCTATGATGTGATCGGAGTCACGCTTCGGACATGGGTAAGCAGTACCGGCAAGGACAGCCGCTGCTGTGAGATCGATGATGCCAGACGGATCGCATGGCATTTGGACATTCCCTACCATGTGATCAGCTGCCGGACAGAGTTTCGGGAAATGATAACCGATCCATTTATACAGGAATATCTGCAAGGGAGGACTCCGAATCCCTGTGTGATCTGCAATCAGAAAATTAAATGGGAGAAAATGATGGAAGCAGCGGGTGTTATGCAGGCGGAATATATCGCCACCGGACATTATGCTTCCATTGTTTCGTTGGAAAGCGGAAGATATACGGTTCAGAAATCGCTGTATGCACCTAAGGATCAGACCTATATGCTATACCGGCTGACGCAGGAGCAGCTGCGCCGGACGATCCTTCCCCTTGGTAAGCTGTCGAAGGACGAGGTACGTAAGATCGCGGAGCGTGTGGGACTTCCGGTGGCTGCAAAGCCGGATTCTCAGGAAATATGCTTTGTGACAGATGGGGATTATGTGGATTATATTGAACAGAATGCAGAGCAGGAGATCCCGGGCGAAGGCTTCTTTGTTGACACCGATGGGAACAGGCTGGGAAGACACAGAGGGATCATTCATTACACCGTTGGTCAGAGAAAGGGGCTGGGACTTGCGCTTGGCTATCCGGCCTATGTGAAGGAGATACGGACCGATACGAATGAGGTTGTCATCGGTACAGAAGAGGAGCTGTATCGTTCCCGGATCTACTGTGATCAACTGAATTACTTAAGTATAGCGGGGCTGCAAACCGGAGAGCGTATTCGGGCGAACGTGAAGATCCGGTATCATCATGCGGCGGCTCCGGCATGGATCACACTGACAGAACCGGATCTGGCAGCGGTTGATTTTGACAGTCCGGTACGGGCGGCAGCGCCGGGACAGTCGGCGGTATTCTATGACGGACAGGACTGTGTGATCGGCGGCGGCGTGATCAAAAATAATAGTTGACATTCATGACAGTCGGGAATATAATACGAATAAGTCAATAAACCTACTATCTTGATAGGGAATATGGACAATCAAAATGATTAACGGAGGTATGGATTATGGCAGATATTAAGCAAAGTGCATTGGAGTTGATCGGTAAGACACCGATCCTGAAACTGAATAATTACAGCAAGGATGCGGGAATTGAAGGAGCAGAGGTTCTGGCGAAGCTGGAATACCTGAATCCGGCGGGTTCTGTGAAGGATCGTATCGCTCTTGCGATGATCGAGGACGCAGAAGAAAAGGGGCTTCTTAAGCCGGGTGCAACGATTATTGAACCAACCTCCGGTAATACAGGTATCGGTCTTGCAGCGGTAGCAGCAGCGAAGGGATATCATGCAATCCTGACACTGCCGGATACCATGAGCGTAGAGCGCCGGAATCTGCTGAAGGCCTATGGCGCGGAGCTGGTATTGACCGAGGGTGCCAAGGGTATGAAGGGCGCGATCGCGAAGGCAGATGAATTAAAGGAGGAGATTCCGGGGTCAGTGATCCTTGGACAGTTTGTGAATCCGGCCAATCCGAAGGTACATCGTGAGACGACCGGACCGGAGATCTGGGAACAGACCGACGGCAAGGTGGATATCTTTATCGCAGGTGTTGGTACAGGTGGTACCGTTACCGGTGTTGGCGAGTACTTAAAGTCTCAGAAGCCGGATGTGAAGATCATTGCAGTGGAGCCGGAAAGCAGCCCGGTATTATCAAAGGGAACTGCAGGACCGCATAAGATTCAGGGAATCGGCGCGGGCTTTGTTCCGGAGACATTAAACACGAAGATCTATGATGAAGTAATTCCGGTTGCGAATGAAGACGCGTTTGCGGAAGGCAAGCAGTTCGCGATCAGCGAGGGAATTTTGGTAGGTATTTCCTCTGGTGCGGCATTGGCAGCAGCGAAGGTTGCAGCTGCCCGTCCGGAAAATAAGGGTAAGACTATTGTTGTATTACTTCCGGATTCCGGCGATCGTTATCTGTCTACGCCATTATTTGCGAATTAATGTGAGGATCGAGAATACTTCCAAGCATACAGATTATGGGCGCAGGTGGCTGCTACACATAAGCAGGTGAGCAGCCACAACAGAGCGGTATAAGATCTGTCATAATCGAAGGAAGTGGAATCCAGGAACTATAGAACCAGGAAAATAGGATAGCATTTTGGTAGGAATATTCGTAATCTTGCCAAAATGCTATTTTTATGTGTTGACTTTCTTACAGAATAGAGATACACTAAATCATAGTGATTTGCTAGGAAATCGTATAAGCTTTTATGATGAAGAGGATGAAAGAAATGAAACACAAGCATATAAAGGCTATCCTTATTTCCGTTACGATCAGTTTTCTTGTATTATCCGGATTATCTGCGCTGATACTGAATTATAAGATCCGCAGAGATAAGGAGACTTATAGCTATATTGTACAGAATGAAACGGATAAAATCGTGACGACCGTGGATTGTGTGATGGCCAGAGTCAGTACCTTGAAAGCGTTTGTACAGGAACACGGCGGAGATGACGGCTTCTTTGACAGTATTGCGGAAAATGTCTACGATTCGGTCAGGGAAGATACAGGCGTTTCTCTTAAAAATATTGCCATAGCGCCAGATGGCGTGGTTTCTTCGGTCTATCCATACAGTGGGAATGAATCACTGATCGGCTTTGATTTTATGGATATGAGCAGAGAAGGTAACGCGGAAGCGCGGGAAGCATATGAGAATGGACATACGGTATTAACGAATCCGTTTGATCTGATCCAGGGAGGAAAAGGATTTGCCGGAAGGGCACCTGTGATCGTGAAAAATGGCGGTGAAGAGAGACTATGGGGCCTGGTAACGGTTACGATCGATTATGATAATTTTATAGAGGTTCTGAATCTCAAGAACTTTGCCGAAATGGGAATGAATTATGAATTGTCGTTCATTGATTCGGAAGGTGCGAGACATGTCATGGATTCTTATGGCACGGTTGGGGCAGGTGCTGTCAGAAAAACATTTGCGGTCAGAAATCTGACATGGGAGCTTGCGATTATACCAACTAACGGCTGGCTGTCACCGGGTCTGATCATAATCACACTTATCATTATAGTTACGATCACGTTCCTGATCGGTGTACTTACGAATATGTTCTTTCGTTTACGGGACTCGAATGCAACCCTGCTGCACCTTTCCAATACAGATGGGCTGACCGGATGTTATAACAGAAGAGCATTCGAGGAGGATCTGGATAAACTTGCATTGTCAGCACCGGATGATACCTTTATATGTGCTGCCGCGGATGTAAATGGTTTGAAGCAGACCAATGATTCCCTTGGACACGCAGCGGGTGATGAGCTGCTGATTGCTTCTGCGGAATGCCTGATCAAGATCTTTGGCAGTTATGGAAAGGTGTATCGAACCGGAGGCGATGAATTTGAGATCCTGTTTTCTGCGGATGCAGAGCAGTTTGAGCAGATCAAAGAAGCGCTGCAGCATGAAATTGACGAATGGAAAGGCAATATAGTCAAGGGTCTCTCATTTTCCATCGGATATGTGGCAAGGCGTGAATGTCCGGATAAGACTATTCTGGAAATGGTTAAGGCCGCAGATGAAAGAATGTATGAGGAAAAAAGGAAGTATTATCAGAGGACGGGTATTGACAGAAGGAATCGTTGAATTCGAGAAATGCGAAGCATTCGTACAACTATCGATATAGCAGGATATTCCTGTGTGGAAGATGGGTGGCAGGAACCAATTGGAATGATCAGAAGGAATAAGATAAAAGGAGTGTCGGATTATGAAAATATCAACCAAAGGCAGATATGCATTATCCTTAATGCTGGATCTGGCGATTCATAATACGGGAGAGCCGGTGAGTTTAAAGGATATCGCCAGACGTCAGGATATATCGGAGAAATATCTGGAGCAGATCATAGCAATCTTGAATAAGGCAGGCTTTGTAAGGAGTATCCGGGGGCCGCAGGGCGGTTATTTTCTGATTAAGCGTCCGGAGGAATATACAGTAGGCATGATCCTTCGTACAACGGAGGGGGATCTGTCGCCGGTCAGCTGCGTCGGCACGGAGAATCCGGATTGTCAGCGGATGCAGGAATGCGTTACGGTGAAGGTGTGGCAGCAGATCAATGACGCGGTAAATAATGTAATTGACAATATTACCTTGGCGGACCTGGTAGAGTGGCAGGAAGAAAAGGGTAATGATTACGTAATATAAGATACAAGGAGGACAGACGATGTCTGAGTTATTACAGGTAGAGAATCTTAAGGTGAATGTTGGTGAGACGGAGATCCTGCATGGTGTGGATCTTAAGGTGAAGGCCGGCGAGACGCATGTTATTATGGGACCGAACGGTGCCGGTAAATCCACGCTTGGATATGCCATTATGGGAAGTCCGAGCTATACAGTAACGGGTGGTACGATTCATTTTGACGGAACAGATATTACGGAAGAGGAGACGGCGAAGCGTGCGCAGGCAGGTATCTTCTTAAGTTTCCAGAATCCGATCGAGATTCCGGGAATCTCATTATCGAACTTCATTAAGAATGCGGTGGATACCAAGAATGGTAAGCGGTCCCGTTTGTGGGATTTCCGCAAGAAGCTGGAGGCACAGATGGAACTGCTGGATATGGACAAGTCCTACGCTGACCGTGACTTAAATGTCGGTTTCTCCGGCGGCGAGAAGAAGAAGGCGGAGATCCTGCAGATGTTAATGATGCAGCCGAAGCTTGCCATATTGGATGAGACGGATTCCGGTCTGGATGTCGATGCGGTCCGGACGGTATCGGATGGAGTGAAGGCATTTCACGAATCCGGCGACGGCGCGCTGATCATCATTACCCACAGCACCCGGATCCTGGAGGCGCTTCATGTAGATTATACACATATTCTGGTGGACGGCAGGATCATTAAGACCGGCGATGCTGCTTTGGTAGATGAGATCAATGCAAACGGATTTGAACAGTATGTGAAATGATGAATGATTTCAGGACAGGATGTAATTCACAATATATTAGTGGTGATGTCCGGTCTTGCAGATAATATTGATGAATGATCAAGGAACTAAGATAGAGGATAATGCGATGGCAGATAAGACAGAGAAGACGTATGTTGAAGATATCGACAGGAGCTTATACGATTTTCGGAATGTAGATGAGGAGGTCTATAAGGTCGAGGAAGGGCTGACACCGGAAATTGTAGACCAGATTTCGAAGGAAAAGAAGGATCCGGAGTGGATGCGGGAGTTCCGTCAGAAGTCTTTAGAGATTTATAATCAGATGACCATGTCTAATTGGGGACCGCCGATTGACGGTCTGCATATGGACAATATTGTAACTTATATCAAGCCGAAGGATAATAAAATGAGCGCCGACTGGGATGAGGTACCGGAGGAGATCAAGGATACCTTTGAACGATTGGGAATTCCGAAGGCGGAGCGGGAATCGCTGGCAGGCGTGGGAGCGCAGTATGATTCCGAACTGGTCTATCATAATGTGCGGGAGGATGTCGCTAAGCAGGGGGTTATTTACACCGATCTGGAATCCGCCATGCACGGAGAATACGGCGACATGATAAGAGAGCATTTTATGAAGCTCATTACACCACAGGATCATAAGTTCGCAGCGTTACATGGCGCGGTATGGTCCGGAGGCTCCTTTGTCTACGTGCCGCCGGGTGTATCGGTGGAGATTCCGCTGCAGTCTTATTTCCGGTTAAATGCTCCGGGTGCCGGACAATTTGAACATACACTCATTATCGTTGATGAAGGGGCAGATCTTCATTTTATCGAAGGGTGTTCTGCTCCGAAGTATAACGTGGCGAATCTGCATGCGGGTGCTGTAGAGCTCTTTGTCGGCAAGCATGCAAGACTTCGGTATTCAACGATCGAGAACTGGTCGAAGAATATGTATAACTTAAATACCAAGCGTGCCACTGTCGAGGAGGGCGGTAAGATGGAATGGGTATCCGGTTCCTTTGGTTCCCGTGTATCCTACCTGTATCCGATGACCATCTTAAAGGGAGATGATTCGAAGATGGAGTTCACCGGAATTACCTTTGCTGGAGAGGGGCAGAACTTAGATACCGGAATGAAGGTGGTGCACACCGGTAAGCGGACATCATCGACCGTGAATACGAAGTCCATTTCCAAGAGCGGAGGAATCAGTACCTTCCGCAGCGCTGTCGTGGTGGGACCGAATGCAGTCGGAACTAAATCCAGTGTAGATTGTTCTTCCCTGATGTTGGAT
>CACZRT010000042.1 GCA_902783585.1 uncultured Lachnospiraceae bacterium
CAGAAGATGATCGCCCATCTCGTGTCCATAGACATCGTTGGCGGTCTTTAGGTTATTCACATCAATGAAGACCATGGAATAATCCCGAACCTGCTGCTCCTCCATTTCTTCAATGCTCCGATAACACGACGCACGGTTCGGCATATCGGTCAACGCGTCCTTATAGGCAAGTACCATTAATTGCTGCCGTTCGATCTTCATCGTATATTCATCCGCAGAAAATGAGATCAGATAGATCACCAGAGACATCGCAATGACCAGGATCGCCAATGCGCTGACGCCATGGGTCGATACCCAGGACTGCTGGAAGATATACTTCGTAACATTGAACCGGATCAGCTCTACGATTCCGCACACCATAGAGATCATGACTCCATACCGCAAGATATAGATATTCCGATTACTATGCTTCTTCGTTCCCGCAAATATACCGATAACCAGTCCGACGATCACGATCCCCGACAATAAGTGCAGTAAGGACAGCATATGGGAATAATTGATCGGAAGCGGTGATAGTTCGATTCCCGTAGCCACCAGATAAAACACCAGAAAGACAGCAAATTCTCCGGCTATGATCTTCTTGCCGATCGGAGAATCCAAGACCAGATAGATGAAGACAGATAAAGGAATTGCTGCCATATACAACGCATAGTATTCGACCTTGGCACAGAATTCCACATTACCGAAGATCAGATAAAACATTCGAAGACTTCCGAAAAACCATGCATTGATCAATAATTCGAATACCGCAATCGGAAGACCCAGCTGGATCTTCCTTCTGCGGATCGTCTGTATGGTAAAATACACAATGGAGATCATTGCCATGACCATTAAGCTGATCGACAGAATGAAGACAAGCTCTTCCCCTTCTATGATCAGCTTCCATGCTTCGTTCGCCGGAATAATACCGATTCCTTTCAGATCCGAATATGGCATGCTGACCACCGAAGTAATATGCAGCAGTAATTCCTTTGATCCATAATCATCCGGAAGCGGGATCTCATATACACGATTACCATAGTGTCTGGCAAAGTTGTCCGGATCATAGGAATCCTCATAGATCAGCTCTCCATCCAGATATACATCTACCACTGCATTGTACAAAGGGATATACAGCTCCGCCGAATCAATCTGAAGATCATCCGGCAGGATCATCCTCATCTCCACAATATCGCCCTTGGTGATCGTTCCAAAATCACCGTCCTCATACTGCTGACTGCTGCCATCCGTATCATACACTTCTGCAGTCATATCATCCCGCAGCCTATAATAGTCTGTGGTCTGAATATGGTTAAAACCATAGAGCAGACCCATGATTACAAGAAAAATGACTACCGAAAGTCCTATGGTAAGCGGCAATCTTGCAGAGCCCTGTTTAGTTTCCGATTCACGAGCATGCTTCATATGTATCTCCCCATTTCATTCTATCCCCTTCTTACCGGCTTAGTCCTTTTCGTTCTGATACCGGTCCAGAATCTCATATACCTCCAGATTCGGATCTTCCCTCATCTGAAGCACCTCACCCAGCTCCAATAATCGATGCTCCGTCTCCGTCTGCATATTCCATGCCGGCAGTCCCTCACCATTCGGATCTCCGGTCTTCACAAAGTTTGCCCAGTAGCACTGCATCTGATCAGATAATGCATAATCGGATTCGTTATAGATTCCTTTTCTGTATCTCCACAAGTTCCCGTAAGCATACGGAAGCTCCCCTGCATGATTACAGCTTAAGGAAGGATTCGTCTTGGTAAAATAATATTCATATACCGGCCGGCCTTCCTTGACTACATATCTGCTCCATACATAATGACTGTAAGAAAACCAGGCAGCACTATATACATAATCCAGAGCTCCCTTGGCTTCACCACCCGCATCTATCACAAAATAGGAATCCCGTTCGATCGATCCTGCCGGAACCAGCTCTGCCATCTCCTTCGCATATTCCGGGCTCAGGATCGAGGATAACAATTCTTCATAATTCTCATTGGTCGCTTCGTAATTCAAGAGAAAGGCATCCGCTTCCTTCGCATTAAATCCATTTAAGAGCGCCTGTTCGTGATTCGCTCCCCGTTCGTAGGTCAGATACGGCTGTTCTATGATCGCATATCCATCTAAGGTCATCGAACTGTTATCATACTGTGTTGCAAGCAGCTGCTCAGCCGTAAGCTTACGCAGATCAGCAATATCCGATGCGCCCATTTCCTCCATGATCGACTGCCCCATAGCAAGAGCATCTTCATAGCTTCGGAATGTATGATATGGCTGCTTCGCAAGAATTCCGCTGCTTTCTGCGATCGCATATGTAAACAGACCTTCGGTAAGCGGTGAGACACATAACGCATTCACACTGGAGGAGCCTGCAGATTCCCCTGCGATCGTAATGCGTGAAGGATCTCCGCCAAAGGCTTCTATATTCTCATTTACCCAGGTAAGCGCCTGAATCTGATCCAATAATCCATAATTGCCGGTCGTTCCGTTCGGAGATTCTGCCGCCAGCTCCTCATTGGCCATGTAGCCAAATACACCAAGCCGATATGCAAAGTTCACCACGATGATTCCCTGTTTGGCAAGATCCTCTCCCCGATAATCTGTATAGTAGGACTGCCCTGTCATCAAAGAGCCGCCATGCACATAGACCAGAACCGGAAGCGGCTCCTCCCCCATGTCTGCCGGACGCCAGATATTCAAATACAGGCAATCCTCGCTCATTGGTTCTAAGTAATTATCATCCAGACGGATCGCATAATTCCGATATCCAAGGATTCTGGATAAGGAATCATAGATCACAGAGCTTCTCTGCTGCATAGCCATTGGCGCGTAATGATCACAGGCAAGCACGCCCTCGTGCGGATCCGGCGCCTGCGGCTCCTTCCACCGCAGCTCGCCTACCGGCGGCTTTGCATACGGAATTCCCGCATAGACCTCTACGGAATGGTCGGAATTATACACACCTGTCACATCCCCCTGCGCCGTCGTGACCACCTCTGTCACATCCGGACGCCTGACATCCACTGCCGGCACATTGCGGTATGGCGGTGCGGACAGCTTGTAATTCAACGCGAATGCTCCGAGCAGCAAGATCCATGACAACAGGGACAGATACCATTTCCAGTGTCCTGCCTTCTTACCATATCTTCGCCCGATGCAGAATATGACCACGATCAGGATCGCTGCGCACCATCCCGGAAGTGTATTGCGGGATAACTCCATCAGCCCCGCATAGACGATACACACCAGTGATAATAAAATGATATAGATAACGTGCGCCGCTTTATGTCCTTTCCCCTGCTTCGACCGTTCAACCTTCGCTTTGTTCACCATACTCTTCTCCAGTATCTGCTATCTCTTTTTCCGTTTTCTCTTCTGCAGCTTTCCCTGATTCCTCTGATCCTCTTCCCCCTGATCTGTCTCACCCGGATCCTGTTCGTTAATCTCTTGTTCTTCCTGCATGCCTATATCCGTCTGTTCTTTCCCGTCACGATCTGTCCCCCCGGAAGATGATGATTCACTAACGTCCAACGGACCGGAGGTCTCTTCCTGCTGTTTCTCATACTCGATCTCTGCGAGAAGTGCCTCCCGCTTCTTCTTATTCCGCTCCATCCAAGGCAGGAAGTTCTCATTATAGAGGAAACGGAGCACTACCGTCACCGGAATGGCAAGAAAGATACCGATCACGCCGAACAGCTTGCCGCCAATGATAATGGAGATCAAGGTCATGACCGCAGGAAGTCCCAGTGAATCGTGGAACAGCTTCGGCTTGATCACATTCGCATCCAGGGTCTGGATCACAGCACAGAAGATCCAGAACCAGACTGCCAGGATCGGCTTATCAAATATCAGAACCACCGTACCGACGACCACTCCGATGATCGGACCGAAGGTAGGAAGCAGATTGGTAACGCCAACCACTACGGAAACCAACGGAACATACGGCATTCTCATACAGGTCATAAAAATGGCGTTCGATACGCCAACGATCAATCCATCCAATAAACTATATAAGATATATTGCAGGAACACACTATGACACCGTTCCAGAAATATCGTCTGATTCTCATAAGCCTTAGTCGTCATACAAACCTTCCGCAGCTTATTGATCCCCTTCAGGATATTCTCCTTGTCCACCAAAAAATAGATTGCCAGTACAGCACCCAAACCGATATTCACGATCGAGGAACCAATATTCGTGATCTTAGACAGGATCGTTCCCATATTATCCGTGATCATGGTGAGGAGCTTGCTGACCCATTCATCCAGATTCTCAATCCAGGAGTTCAGATCTGCATTATCGCCAAATCTCTCACTGACCCTGGCGATCATCTTCTGTGCCGACTCCACATAGTGATCCGCATTATTCACGATCGTCGTCACACTATCGATCAAGGCCGGAACCAAAAGTACGAGCAGCAGCGCCAATACCAGAAGGGCGCTTACGATCGCAAGTATTACAGAAAGCATATGCTTAATTCTAACCTGCCTGATCTTCCTGAACACCTTGTTCTCGAAAAAATTAACCAAAGGATTCAGCAGATATGCCATTGCCACGCCCAGTACGATCGGACTGAACATCTTACCCACTGACTGAAACCATTCCGCTACAGGTTCAGACACATGAGACAGCAGCAGATATAATATGACTGCACTGCATGCCGCAAATGTATATGCCGCCCACGGTTTACTAAGCAACTCTCTAATCTTCTTCATGCTAATAGTATCTCCTATACTGTCTGATTCATTCCGTCATGCCTGCGAATCATCCGGATTCGCCTCCAAGGCAGCTGTTTCTGCAGTCTGTGCTGCTCCGGCAATATCGCCCGCAGCCTGCGCCTCATCCGCTCCGGAGCCTCCCTCGGCCCATTCGCCTGCCTTATCTCCGCCCTTCTTAGCGGATTTGATGATATTCTGTCCAAGTCCCTTGAATGCGCCTCCCAGATCCTTACCGGTCTCGCGCCAGGTACCGTCGTTGAATACATTACTTCCCGCTTCCGTACCGGAAGCCTGCGTTGCTGCGGCTCCGTCTGCCGTCTGCGCTGTTTCCTCCGCCGGCTTGCCCTCGGCCCAATCTACAGCCTTGTCCACTCCGGTCTTCGCTGTTCGGACGATGCTCTTACCAAGTCCCTTAAACGCGCTGCCAAGACCTTTCCCTGTATCCTTCCAATCATCTCTTTGTGACATATGCTTCACCCCATCCTTTCC
>CACZRT010000043.1 GCA_902783585.1 uncultured Lachnospiraceae bacterium
CAACTTACGCTGTTCCCAAGGAATAGTCTGGTTTCTATATGGAAGGTGAACTAACAAAGGAATTGGATAAAGATGGGTGCGAGAAATATCTGCCTTACACAGAGAATTCTAAAAAGATCGGTCTGGGTATCGTCGGCAATCATGGGAGGGCAGAGTTCGCAGCTCATAAAATCCAGGTTAGGAAGCATTCGGTAGACATGCATATCGCATCGTGTGTGGGATATCTAACCGGAACGTCCTAAGGTGAAGGAATGCGGGCATACCAGAACTGGATATGCCCGCATCTTTACTTGGATATCTTGAAATGGATATATACGATCAGAAGTTCGATGAGCCCGATTGCAGTAAATCCGGCTAGGATATAGTAAGGAATTGTTTCAATACGATCCGGAAACATGCTGAACAGCCACATCCCGATCCCACCAACCAGATCGAAGCTGATCAGGATCGAGGAATGCACATGGTGGTCTTCATCGTACATTCCGACGGAAAAACCGGCGATAATCAGTAACATGGAGAGCCATGCAAATAGGGTGATCGCAGCGGCGTTCGCACTGCCATCGGTTTTTATGATATCGGTTACGGAAAAGCATGTCAGGCTCCAGGCACAGAAGAATAGTCCGTTATAGATCATCTTAAATGCCTGTGAGTAACGTGTTCCGGCTGTAAGAAATAGCAGGATCACACCAACTGCGGACATGGCGATCGGAATCGGAAGCGAATACCGGATTCTTACCAACGCAAAGATCAGGCATCCGATATGTAGGATTGCACCAAGAATCGCGAACACACCGAATCCAATCTCGCCGATCGGGTCAGCTACGGCAGGAGGGACTACCCAGAACCTTCCTTTTCCGTCATTGATGATGGCACTGCCTTTATCTCCGATGTACGAGTTGGAAGATGTGCCACTGACAAGGTTCTCTCTGGTACCTGTATTTTTATTATCGAATACCAACTTGTTAGGCATAGGTTTCTGTCTCTTTCTATTTTGGGAGTATTTGCAGATTCTTCTGCTGAAGCGCTTCCACTCCGAAATCATATTATCATATGACTTCTTTCAATTCAAGGAGAAGGTATAAAATGGAAAAAAGAAGATTGAATCTATGTTAATAGATAGAAATAATTTAGATTAGGATACAATAAGTGTTGTTCGAAAAAAAAGAGCATAAATATTGCAAAAGTCATATGAAAAATGTTATTATAAAAACAAAAGGCGTATGACTTTTGGAGGTAATAATGAAACGAGAAATAATCGATGATTTAATTAAGTGGAAAGATAGCAAGAGAAGAAAACCTCTGATTATAACAGGAGTTCGTCAGTGTGGGAAAACACATGTTTTAAAAGAGTTTGGTTCCTTGTTTTTCGAACACGTATGCTATATTAACTTTGAAGAGAACAATAAATATGCATCTATCTTTGATTATGATTATAATGTGGATCGTATCATTCGGGAAATTGAGATAATGGAACATACGCAGATTGTTGCAGGTAAAACCTTATTGATTTTTGATGAGATTCAGGAAGCCCCAAGAGCTATTACCGCATTAAAATATTTCTGTGAGAATAAGCGGGAGCTTCATATTGCTTGTGCCGGTTCTTTGTTGGGGGTTGCTCTCAAGCAGGAGAATATCTCGTTTCCGGTGGGTAAGGTTAATCGAATGCAGATGTATCCTATGAATTTCAGGGAATATGTTATGGCATCCGGAGAAGAGGAATTATTAGGTTTATTTGCAGATTGGCCGGTGGATCGTGAAATACCGGAATTATATTTTCGATCAATGGAACATCTACTGAAAGAATATTATGTAGTTGGAGGTATGCCGGAAGTCGTATATGAATACAGTACATCCAAAGATCTTGAGGCGGTTTCGGATATTCAGGACGAGATCCTTTCTGATTATGCTGATGATTTTTCCAAGCATGCACCGGTATCTGAGATAGAAAAAATAAGGATGATCTGGGACTCTGTACCAAAGCAGCTGGCAAAGGAGAATAATAAGTTTGTGTTCTCCCATGTAAAAGAAGGAAAGCGGGCTCATGAATTAGAGGCAGCCCTGCAATGGTTAAAAAATGCCGGACTTATTCACATGGTCGAACTAGTTCAGAATGCGTCTGTTCCTTTGTCGGCATATGCGGATGCAACCTATTTTAAGGTATATTTGTCAGATGTCGGTTTATTATGCAGAAGACTGGGAATTAATAGTAAGAGTGTTCTTGGAGAGGAAGATATTCTAAAAGATTATAAAGGAGCAATTGTTGAGAACTATGTATTGAGTGAGCTGATCGCCTTGAATAAGCAGCCGTATTTTTGGAGATCCGGTAATACTGCAGAACTTGATTTTATATTTGAAGAGGATGGTGCACTCTTTCCGGTTGAAGTAAAAGCAGCTACGAATACACAGGCGAAAAGCTATAAGCAATTCTGTAAGAAGTATTCTCCACATACGGGATACAAGCTGTCGCTAAAAAACATTGCATGGAATGATTATGAAGGAGTATATACCGTCAGCCTTCCTTTGTTTTTAGAGTGGAATATGGATTATTATCAAAAGGCATAAAAACAATCGTCCTGTGTTGGAAAAATGTATGCTGTCCGGAATGGATTAGTGATTGACACAATCCACCCATAATTGTATACTATTACCAGTTATATTTCCCCGTCATTAAGGCTATTAAGGACGGGGTTTTTTGAGAAGTCAGGAGGGTGACAGGATATGGCAAAGAAACCGTATTATATTACAACCGCGATTGCGTATACTTCCGGTAAGCCTCACATCGGCAACACATATGAGATCGTGCTTGCGGACAGTATTGCGAGATACAAAAGATTCTTGGGTTACGATGTAAGATTCCAGACCGGTACGGACGAGCATGGACAGAAGATCGAGCAGAAGGCAGCAGAGGCCGGTATCACACCGAAGGAATTCGTTGATCAGACCGCCGGTGAGATCAAGCGGATCTGGGATATGATGAATACTTCTTATGATAAGTTCATTCGTACAACGGATACGGATCATGAGAGACAGGTACAGAAGATCTTCAAGAAGTTATATGAAAAAGGAGATATCTATAAAGGAGAGTATGAGGGTATGTATTGTACCCCTTGTGAGTCGTTCTTTACGGAGTCCCAGCTGATCGACGGAAAATGTCCGGACTGCGGGCGTGAGGTTCAGCCGGCAAAGGAGGAGGCTTATTTCTTCAAATTAAGCAAGTACGCGGATCGGTTAATTCAGCATATTAATGCGCATCCGGAATTCATTCAGCCGGAGGCACGTAAGAATGAAATGATGAATAATTTCCTGCTTCCGGGACTTCAGGATCTGTGTGTATCCCGGACTTCCTTTAAGTGGGGAATTCCGGTAGATTTCGATGATAAGCATGTTATCTATGTATGGATCGATGCGTTATCAAACTACATTACCGGACTTGGTTATAATCAGGATGGTGTCAGTGATCCGATGTTCAAGAAGTATTGGCCGGCAGATCTGCATTTGATCGGTAAGGATATCTTAAGATTCCATACGATCTATTGGCCGATCATGTTAATGGCGCTGGATCTCCCGCTTCCGAAGCAGGTATTCGGTCATCCGTGGCTGATTCAGAGCGATGGTAAGATGAGTAAGTCCAAGGGGAATGTGATCTATGCCGATGATCTGGTGGAGATGTTCGGTGTGGATGCGGTTCGTTATTTCCTGTTACATGAGATGCCGTTTGAAAATGATGGTGTGATTTCATGGGATTTGGTTGTGGAGCGGATGAATTCTGATCTTGCCAATACGCTTGGCAATCTGGTAAATCGTACGATCTCGATGTCGAATAAATATTTTAACGGACTGGTCAGAAATACCGGTGTGACAGAGCCGGTGGACGCAGAGCTTAAGAAATTAGCGCTTGAGACGCCGGTTAAGGTGACACAGGATATGGATAAGCTTCGAGTGGCAGACGCCCTTACAGATATCTTTACCTTGTTCAAGCGCTGTAACAAATATATTGATGAGACGATGCCGTGGGTACTGGCGAAGGAGCCGGAAACACAGGCAAGACTGGAGACCGTATTATACAATCTGATCGAAAGTATTATCATCGGTACGGTTCTCTTGAAGTCATTTATGCCGGAGACCGCGGAGAAGATTCTGGCACAGTTAAATGCGAAGGATCGGGAATGTGATCAGTTGGGCGAGTTCGGATTATATCCGGATAATACGAAGGTAACCGACAATCCGGAGATCCTCTTCACCAGACAGGATGCAGAAGGTATCTTGGAAGAACTGGAGAGACGGAAGGAAGAGGCCAGACTCAACCAGTACGGACCGGGTATCGACGTAGAGCCGAAGGAAGAGATCGATATTGACTACTTTGATAAGGTGCAGCTGCAGATCGGACAGGTAATCGCCTGTGAGGAAGTGAAGAAGTCGAAGAAGCTTCTCTGTTCGCAGGTGAAGATCGGAAGTCAGGTACGTCAGATCGTATCAGGTATTAAGGCACAGTATTCGGCAGAGGAAATGGTTGGCAAGAAGGTGGTCGTAGTGACGAACTTAAAGCCTGCAACTCTTGCCGGCGTGAAATCAGAGGGAATGCTGCTTTGTGCAGAGGATGACAAGGGCAATTTCACTCTTCTGACCGCAGAAAAGGATATGCCGCACGGAGCGGAGATCCACTAAATAAGAATGAACAGCGAGAGGACGTTAAGCCCTCTCGCTTGTTATGAGGGAGGCGAATTATAATGCGCCGACCGACCTGCCGCCGAAGCAAAGCTTAAGGGGCGATACAATAAATAAGAGGTTATCAGTTATGTGGCAATATGCACAATATGTTTTATCGGGAGCGCTGACGCTGGCATTTGCAACGATCGGGATTATCAGCTGCGTCGTGCTGCACCGGCAGAAAAAGATCATCGTGGAGAGCCGTCTGGGCAAGTCCAGCTCGGTATCCGAGATCATCAATGTGAATGTGGCATTGATCGGTGTCGCCATGTCGGTGTGGTTTCAGTACTATGTGTTCATCCCGCCGCTTTTGATGTATATATTTTTCATCGTGATCACAACGAGGATCCGAAGCGGATTGTCGGAGGAAGGCATGTTCGTCGGTCTGACATTTATTGATTGGGAACACATTGAAGGTTATAAATTCGTAAATGACAGCATAAATACCATAAAGGTGAAGCTTCGCGCAAACCGCCGTCAGTATATCATAGAGTGTGAGAAAGAGCAGAAGGCAGAGGTAGAGGCCTTGGTGCGTAGTAAACTAAAAGAGATCGTAGAAAGGTAGGGAGAAAACATGAGGCACTTGATTGATCCGATGGATCTTAGTGTGGAGGAGATTGATGATCTGTTAAAGCTGGCAAATCAGGTAATCGCTCATCCGGAGCAGTACAGCGAGGTATGTCACGGCAAGAAGCTGGCGACGTTGTTCTTTGAGCCGAGTACCAGAACCAGATTATCCTTTGAGGCAGCCATGATGGAGCTGGGAGGCAATGTACTGGGTTTCTCTTCAGCGGATTCCTCTTCTGCAACGAAGGGAGAAAGCGTACATGACACGGTTCAGGTGGTGGGCTGCTATGCAGATATCATCGCGATGCGGCATCCGAAGGAGGGTGCTCCGCTTCTGGCTTCCCTGAAATCACCGGTTCCGATCATTAATGCGGGGGACGGCGGACATTATCATCCGACACAGACATTGACCGACCTGCTGACGATCCAGAGAGAGAAGGGAAAGCTTGGCAATCTGACCATCGGCTTCTGCGGAGATCTGATGTTCGGAAGAACGGTGCATTCTCTGATCAAGGCGTTATCCCGTTATGACAATATTCGATATATTCTGATCTCACCACCGGAGCTACGGATTCCGGATTACATTCGTGTGGAGATTCTGGAGAAGAAAAATATTCCGTATATGGAAGTGGAGAGCATGGAACAGGTAATCAGTGAATTGGATATTCTGTACATGACCCGCGTGCAGAGAGAGCGTTTCTTCAATGAGGCGGATTACGTAAGATTGAAGGATACTTACATCTTGGATACGGACAAGTTAAAGAGTGCGAAGAGCGATCTGTCGATCCTTCATCCTTTGCCGCGTGTGAATGAGATCTCGACCAAGGTGGACGATGATCCGCGCGCATGCTACTTCCGCCAGGCGTTAAATGGTAAATATGTCCGGATGGCTTTGATCATGACGATGCTTGGATTGATACCGGATTAATATCATATATGTTCTTAGAGTGCCGATTTATGCATATACAGAATGTGCACAAATCTGGTATACCAAAGCAAGGAGGATAAAAGAATATGAATATAGATAGTATATATAATGGAATCGTGTTGGATCATATTACGGCAGGGAAGAGTATGCAGATCTATCAGGATCTGTCTCTGGACAAGCTGGACTGCAGTGTCGCCATTATCAAGAATGTGAAGAGCCGTAAGCGCGGGCGGAAGGATATCATTAAGATCGATCAGGAGTATTCTGTGAATCTGGATGTGCTTGGCTATATCGATCCGGAGATCACGGTCAGCATTATCAAGGATGGCAAGACAATAGAGAAGAAAAAAGTCGAACTTCCGGAACAATTGGTGAATATACTAAAGTGTAAGAATCCACGCTGTATTACAACCACCGAGCAGGGAATCGACCACATATTCAAGCTTGCGGATCCTGCGACCCGTACCTATCGGTGCATCTATTGCGAGGAAGACCGGAAGATTAAGTAAAATCAATGGTTTTGTAATTTTATTTTGTCAGAAATGTAGGTAATTCAATAGAAAGAAAAAAGTATTTCAAAGTTTGGCTTTACAATCAGCGAACTTGTGGTATAATGTCCTAGTATACTTAAGCCATGCTATGGGGAGATACCTTGTTAATATGGGGCATGGCGAATAATATAACGAACCATCAAGATACATAAGCGGCACATCCGGTGTCTGAGATTATTATGTAATGTTGGTAGAGGTGCATGATGGAACAATATGTGATAAAGGGCGGGACCCCTTTAGTCGGAGAAGTTACAATTGCAGGTGCGAAGAATGCCGCGCTTGGTATTCTGGCCGCTGCAGTTATGACAGATAAAGAATGCATTATAGAGAATGTGCCGAATGTCCGTGATACCAGAGTCTTGCTCCAGGCGATCAAGGAGATCGGTGCAACTGTAAAATATATAGATGAGCATACAGTAAGTATCTGTGGCGGAACGATCCGGAACATAGATACCTTATGTGTGGATGATGAATTCATCCGTAAGATCCGAGCTTCCTACTATTTGCTAGGTGCGCTTCTTGGTAAATACAAGCGTTCGCAGGTTGCGCTTCCGGGCGGTTGTGATATTGGAAGCCGTCCGATCGATCTTCATATCAAGGGATTTGAAGCGCTGGGTGCACATGTTACCGTTGGAAAAGGAATGGTGACAGCCACAGCAGACCGTCTGGTCGGGAAGCATGTATATCTGGATAAGATCAGTGTCGGCGCTACGATCAATATTATGATGGCGGCCGTATTTGCAGAGGGTAAGACAACGATCGAGAATGCTGCAAAGGAGCCTCATATCGTTGATGTTGCCAACTTCCTGAATAGTATGGGTGCCAATATCAAGGGTGCCGGTACGAATGAGATCCGTATCCGCGGTGTCAAGGAATTGAAGGGAACGGAATATTCCATCATTCCGGATCAGATCGAGGCCGGAACCTTCATGATGGCAGCTGCTGCAACGGATGGTAATGTATTAATTAAAAATGTAATTCCGAAGCACTTGGAAGCGATCAGCTCCAAATTAACAGAAATAGGTGCAACGGTAGAGGAATATGATGATTCTGTTCGTGTGATCGGATGTCATGGCAAGCGCCTTCGTCCGACCCAGATCATTACACAGCCTTATCCGGGATTCCCAACGGATATGCAGCCGCAGATGGCGGTTACCTTAGGTCTTTCCGATGGTACCAGTGTGATCTCAGAGAATATCTTTGAGAACCGTTTTAAATACACAGATGAGCTGGCACGTATGGGTGCAAGAATCAAGGTGGAAGGTAATATGGCGATCATATCCGGTGTGGAGAGCTATAGCGGCGCTACGGTAGTGGCTCCGGATCTTCGTGCAGGAGCAGCGCTCGTCATTGCCGGTCTTGCAGCCGAAGGCTTCACAGTCATAGAGGATATCAAGTATATTCAGCGTGGATATGAGAAGTTTGAAGAGAAGCTCCGTGACTTAGGCGGTCAGATCGAGATCGTAGAGACAGAGAAGGAGATCATCAAATTCAAGCTGAAGGTTGGTTAAGGAGATCGCCGGGGTCAAATCGAAGACTGGATAGGTAATATAGTATGGTCTGCAGTGAGTGCATGTAGATTCGTAATTATGAATAGTAAGAAGAAAAAAGCATCCGAATCCTCAGGATATGAGAGTTCAGATGCTTTTATTATTGATTATATTATTGAAGACAGGTATTCTACATGATTACTTGCATGCTTTGTTGATCAGGCTGATAATCTTCTCGATGGAATCGGTCATTGGGCTTGCTTCCATTGCTTTCTTGTACTCTGCACGGTTATTGTATACCTGATCGACAGCGGCAAGCAAAGATTCTCTGGTCAGATTCTCTTCCTTTAATACATAGCTGAAGCCCTGCTTTTCAAAGGATTCCGCATTCAATATCTGATCGCCCCGGCTGGCGTCTAGTCCGAGCGGGATTAAGATATTCGGCTTGGCAAGTGCCTGGATCTCGCAGATGGCATTTGCTCCCGCGCGGGAGATGACGAGATCTGCAAGCGCCAGCATAGAGCTTAGCTCCTTCTTGATATATTCATATTGAACATAACCTTCCCGATCATTGTAGGAAGAGTCCAGCTTATCCTTACCGCATAAATGGATGATCTGGTAATCCTTCAGTAATTCATCCAGGCAGCCCCGAACGGCTTCATTAACTCTTACGCTTCCCGTACTTCCGCCGATTACCAGGATCGTTGGTTTTCCTGCCTGAAGCTTGGTGAATTTGAGCGCTTCCAACGGATCGCCGTGGAACAATTCTTCACGGATCGGAGTACCGGTCAGAATTGCTTTGCCCTCCGGGAGATGATTCATAGCCTCCGGAAAATTACAGCAGACCTTGACCGCTGCCGGAATACAGATCTTATTGGCAAGCCCCGGTGTCATATCGGACTCATGGATAATGGCAGGAACTTTATGGTTCTTTGCTGCTACCACGACCGGAACTGCTACAAAGCCACCCTTACTGAATACAACATCCGGTTTTAAGGATTTGATCAGACGGGATGCCTCACCGTATCCTTTTATGACACGGAATGGATCAGATAGATTCTTTAAAGAGATGTATCTCCGCAATTTGCCGGATGCGATACCGTGATAAGGAATCTTAAGGTCCTCGATCAATTTCTTCTCAATTCCCGTATAGGAACCTATGTAGTGAATATCATATCCCTCTTCCTTTAATCGCGGGATCAGGGCGATATTCGGTGTGACATGTCCGGCAGTACCGCCGCCGGTAAGAATGATTCGTTTCATATATGATCTCCATTATTGTAGATATTATTAAGCCGTCTGCTGCTTAGCCTGAAGCAAGGCGGTTGCTAACTGATCCGGGCAGGAGGTTGGTCTCATCTTGCAGCGGATTCCCTGCATACGCCGAATCGCTTCATCCACATCCATTCCTTCCACTAATGCTGCTACGCCTTGTGTATTCCCATGGCATCCGCCGGTGAACCTGACATTATGAACCTTATTATCTACGATCTCGAAATCAATCTGTTGTGAGCAGGTGCCCTGTGTCTTATATGTCATAATGCTGCCTCCTGATAATTCTTATATTTCTGATACTTATTATATCTCTGATACTTATTATATCTCTGATACTTATTATATTCCTGTTATGTGATATGAATGAATAAGGTATCCTTTCTAAATCGTACAAATGTAGTATATCAAGTCAGAGAAGGGTTTTCAATAATGGTTTTCAGAATGGATAATATTGGCTTTCATGAGGGCTTGAATGCCTTTGACTGAACCGGAGCACTGTTCACCATTGACAAAGGTCAGGATACGCCGCTTAGAATCAATATTTACGATGAGACGTGTATTTACAAGGCAGGCACGGTGGGAATATACAAAGGTATCATCCAATTGCCTGGCGCACCCGGCAAGACTTCCGTAGAATTCATATTGGTGAAGGAGCGTGACCATGTGCAGTCTGCGGTTACGGGCCGCAATATAGAGGATCTCGTTGCTGGGAATGGTCAGGGTCTGATAATCACAGACAAAGGTAAAGGGCTCGGAATCCTGATATTTCGTAATGCGGGAGAGTGTCTCCACCAGATCCTGATGGAGACGAAGACCAAGGGTTTCAGTGTCGGAGAGCAGGATCACATCCGATACCTCGGCATGATAGTTCATGGCGAGGGCGGGGAGGGACGGATCACGGGTAATGACGGCCGTAAATCCGCGTGCATCGAGATGACGGATCTGGGCAGAGAGGGAAATGGAGAGGGGAAGGTCTCTTGGGGAATCATGATCCAGGATATACAATCCATTGTGCAGCCTGCGGTTCTGGATATCAGAGCGAAGCAGCAGAAGCAGATCGTCCGGGTCGCAGGTTACACATTGAAGTGCGGCAGGATACTCCTCCATGAGCAATATATTATGGAGAATCGTTTGATATTGATGAAGTGTGCGGCGCTGATCGGCACAGATATAAATTGGTAACATAAAACCCCCATTTTCATGTTCGAACAGGAAATATACTATTTTCATACAAGAAATTCGGTTATCTAAGAATATATATTATAATAATAGCACGTACTTGTGCTGCAGCTAGTAACGGAAAGAAACATATAGAGGGGATGATCACAGACAGACAAAGAATCACTATTTTTTACGAATAGAGAAATGAGAAATCAAACATCCCCCGCCATGGAAGACTGCAAAGCTGCATGGCGGGGGATACAGAATTGACTTTATACGCATAATGTGTATACAATAAGGCGGTAAAAGTCGCAAATGATACAGGAGGCAAGGACGATCATGGAATTATATCGGGGAAGACCGGAGGATATTACAGGAAGAGAGGAACGGGAAATCCGGGTGTATGATCTGCTGGATTCTCTGAATATGGAGTATTACAGAACGGATCACGGACATGCAGATACGATGGAAGCCTGTAATGAAATCGACGCTATCTTAAGGGTTACGATATGCAAGAATCTGTTCTTATGCAATCGGCAGCAGACGAGTTTCTATCTGCTTATGATGCCGGGGGACAAACCATTTAAGACGAAGGAATTATCCTCACAGATCAACAGTGCCAGGCTGTCCTTCGGTACGCCGGAATTCATGTGGGATTATCTTAAGATCCAGCCGGGCAGTGTGAGTATCATGGGTCTTATGAATGATACAGAGAATCATGTAAAGCTCCTGATCGATGAGGATGTACTGAAAGGGGAATATCTGGGCTGTCACCCTTGTGTGAACACCTCCAGCCTGAAGTTAAAGACCGCAGAAGTCATTGAGAAATACCTGCCGGCTGTTCATCATGAATATACCATCGTTCATTTGACAGGGGAGTAAAGCGGTATCGAATTGGGTAGGAGTTTAGATATTTCAATAAATATATACAAGCATATCACGAGATATGAAATGGATACAGATAGGGGAGTAATATGGAGAATCGGACATTCATGCTTGCAACAAAGTCAGATACAGAGGAAGTGCTTAAGTTATATCGGTCTGTGGTCGGCTCCGAATACTGTGCATGGACGGACAGTTATCCGGGTATAGAGACCATAGACTATGATCTGCAAAGGGATGCGCTATATGTTATGAGAGACGAATCCGGCGAAATCATCGGTGCGATCACGGTTGACGATGATCCGGATGTGAATGCGCTGCCATGCTGGAGCAAGGATCTTCAAGGGGAACCGGAGCTCTCGCGGCTGGTCGTGCGCGCCGATCATCAGAATCAGGGTATGGCGTGTGATATGATAGGTAAGCTGATGGAGATCCTGCGTGGTAAGGGACATTCCGGAATCCGGTATATGGTCAGCAAGAGGAACATAAAGGCGATGAGATCTTATAGCAAGCTACACGCAGTGCAGGTTGGAGAAGCGGCATTGTTCGGGGACGAATTCTGGTGCTTTGAGAAGCGGTTATGAAATGCGTGATTGATTGAATACATTTGATTGAATAGAGTTCTTGAGATAGAGGAGCTAATAATGAAAGGTATAACAGGAGATGTAGAATGAGCGAATTCTTAACAGAGGAAGAGATCAACGATCTGATAGCCAAGGCAAAAACCGGCGATAATAATGCATGGCAGAAGCTGTATGACAACTACGAGCTTTACGTTCATAATTGTGTGTGGAAACGGCTTTGGAAGATGGAGATGGCCGATTCTTATTATAAAGATATGGAAGAAGATCTGTTCATGGCAGGCTGGGATGGCTTTGTAAATGCAATCAGGAATCATGATCCCGGGAAGGGGAAGTTCCTGACTTATGCCACGTATTATATTAATGGGGAAATTACCAAGGAGCTCCAGTTACTTCTGAATCCGTTAGGATTGAAAAACAGACCGAAGTATGTAAGAGACAGTGAAGAATCAAGAGATAATGGGAGTAACAGGGAAGGATTAGGAAATATTACGAAGGTATCCCTAGAGACGATTCCGGAGATCGCCACTCCATTACAAACACATGAGAAGGAGCTTTCTGTGCCGGAAGCACCCGATCGCGGAGCGTACAGTATTGAGAGAAGGGTGCTTCAGATCATGGAGGTTCTGCGGCGTCAAACAGATGAAGACCACAGCATAACGAAGAGCGAGCTTGGGAACCTGCTGCGGCTGTATCGAATCGGCAGGTATGATAATGGAACACCTCTGGAAGATCCAAGAACTCTTACCGATACGATGATAGATATACTTCAAGAGTTAGATCCGATGGAGTATTCGGAGAACAGGGAGGCAGAATATAAGATCCGATATAATGGCTATAAGGAAGATCGTCTGAAGCAGAGATTGAATCTGGAAAGCGAGAAAGAAAACAAGGAGAAAGGCAGCAAGAAAGAAAGCGGGAAGGCAGGAAGTAAAAAAGGCGGTAAGAAGGCTCCTTCTATTACGGGCTTCTCCTATGTTCATACATTCAGTAATGCAGAGCTCGATCAGCTAATGCAGCTGATCAGCTTTTCCGATATGTTATCCTTAGATGAGAAGACTAAGCTGATCCGCAAGCTGATGGGAACGGCAAGTGAGTATTATCATTCGCCGTTTTGGGATGGAGAAGGAGTGAGGTTCCATCCGCAGGGCATTTACGGACGATTCAGTGGAAGAACGCAGCAGGACAGGCAGCAGTTTGCAGAGAATATCAAGCAGATTCAGAATGCAGTGAATCACCTGTGGCAGATTCGGTTCAGGTTCAATCAGTATACGGAAGGACATGAGATGATACCGAAATCCGAATACATGCATGCCTTAAGCCCTTATCATCTGGTCGTTTATCATGACAACTATTATTGTATCGGCCTGAAGACAGGGGCCGGGACAGATGACAAGAGGATCTGGCATTACCGCGTGGATCTGATGTCAGATATAGAAATCAATCGAGATCCTGACGGTAAGCCGATTCCGATCGAGGTATATAATTTTGCCGGGCTGCCGATCGCCAATTCCGCATGGAATCCGGAAACCTATATGGCAGAGCATTTGAACATGGCTTATGACGAACCACAGGATATTAAGATCAAGATCCGGAATACGGACTACACGATCCTCCATGATTGGTTTGGCGACCACTATGAGAAGGTTGAAGAGCTCATTGAAACAGATGAGAATGGCCGTGAAGTAACGTATGATATCGTACTTGTCAGAACCTCTCCATACATGATCGTGCATTGGGCTATGCAGTATGGAACGAATGTGGAGATCATGAATGAGGAGATCCGGGAGAAGATACGGGAAGAGATAAGAAGGGTAGCCAGAAGATATGAATAATATTTTGAATGATGAGAATTACAATATTTATATTAAAGCTGTGGAAAATAATCTTAAGTATTTGTTTGATGACACAAAGTATATTGATCCGGATCTATTTGTTTCACAAGAATACAAATGCCCAAAGAATTCAAAGAAAACATATATTTTAGCGTCCGATGGAATTTGTGGAATCAAGTACTTGAGAAAGTACATATCAGATGATAATAATATCAAGGATTATTATAGAACATTGAGACAATTAATCCTTGTCTGGCCTCGTCATAAGGAAAGTGTCAATCAAAGAAGATGGAGAAAATATCGAGATAGGTTAGATTTTACAATATATGATATAAAACAATACTATTCTGATCAAAAGTCATATATAGTAACAGAATCAGATAAAGATTATTTCAATAGTTTTGGTGGTTTTAATGAGTTTATTGAATGTTACGGATTGGACTTTCTTATAAAAGATAACGCTGTTATTAATTTGGGTAATTGGAATCCATCACTGAATCCGGTACCTTCACCAATTCGTAGTTGTGAAGAATACAGTTATAGTAAGGCTGAAAATGAGCTCTACTTGGATAATCTATATGGCTTATTAAAAAACAGCACAATGTCATTAAGTGAAATGTGTCAATCTTAAACATTCATTCCTCCATAATTAGGTGTAACCCGCAATCGCATGTTAGGAGGTTTTTATGGTTCAGAAAAAACAGTTTGTGAAGATAAGGAAAGAACTAAAATGTCAGATAAAGAAACAAGTAAATTCATATCATTGATCCTCCGCCATAAGCCGGAGGTAATAGGTATTACTCTGGACGAACATGGTTGGGCGGATGTATCAGAACTGATTGCCGGTGTGAGTAAGACACATCCAATAGACATGCAAGTATTGGAGCGTATTGTTGCGGAAGACGAGAAACAGCGATACTCATTTAACGAGGATAAGACGCTGATCCGTGCGAATCAGGGGCATTCTATCCCTGTTGATGTAGAACTTGAAGAAACCGTCCCTCCGGAGCTTCTCTATCATGGCACAGGAGAGAAGTACACATCGTCCATTGAAGAACAGGGATTGATTCCCAAATCACGGTTATATGTGCACCTGTCCGGTGACACGGAAACCGCGAAGAAGGTTGGCGGTCGGCATGGAAAGCCGGTAATATATATTGTCAAGAGCGGAGAAATGCACAGAGATGGAATGGTGTTCTATCGTTCCGTGAACGGCGTGTGGCTGACCAAAGCAGTGCCGGTGAAGTATCTGGAGAGGAAAATGGACTAGAATTATTTCTGTCTTTCCAATATATTAAGATGTTTTTTTAGGAGGGTAAAGTGGAAAGGTTTAGTTATCGAGTTCTTGAAATGGAAGACTTTGAAATGCTGGTCATTGTCTTTGACGAAGAAAAGTATAGTGTTTTGGCGACCTTTCTAGAATCTGATGTTATCCCATTTGAAGAATGGATAAAATCTGATTTCGACAGAGTATTGTCCGGACAAAGCGATTATTGGGAAATTAATGGGAATATTTGCCATGTGGAAATTAAGCCGGATCAAGTGTAAGCATCAAAGAGAGAATATAGATAGATGGAAGTGTGCATGTGATGCGTTCCCTGATGGAATGTCTTCTGATTTTATTCCTGATGAATCAAGAAAAAAGTATTGCAATAATGGAATTGGTTACAATCCAGACCCTGAAAAAGTAGAGTTTTTCAAATAAAAACCAGACCTTGATAGTCTGGTTTTTATTTCTATTTGGCATCAGAAAAATGCTGTTTCGAGTAGAATTTCTTAAATAAACCAAGACGATAATCTATATTTATCTATTTCCGGGCTGAACCTGAAAAGGAACGTAAGTGGTAAATCACTCGTGCATAGCCAAGACATTGCCGCCCTCTATGGCGGCTTTGTTTTATTGATAGATTTGTTTTCTGCAA
>CACZRT010000044.1 GCA_902783585.1 uncultured Lachnospiraceae bacterium
ACGCTGTTTATCACGATTCTTTGACCTTTTCTGCATGAGCGACAATTTCCTTTGCTCTTTTTTCAGCTTTTTTTCGGCTTGTCTGTAATATCTCGGATATTTCGGTTCATTGCCGTTGCTGTCCTTGTACAGTTCATGCATGGAAAAATCCAGACCGAGGAATCTGTCAAGCTTATGTTCCTGTACTTGATTTTCGTACTCAAACAGTATGCTTGCATAGTATTTTCCACTCGGCGTTTGGCTTACAGTTACGGATTTAAGTGTGTGATCATTTGGTATATCTCTGTGCTGCTTTACCTTGACTTGTCCTATTTTAGGCAGTTTCAAGTGTCCGTCACACAAACAGATATTGCCGTTTACATAGTTTGTTGTGTACGAATTGCTGTGTAATTTTTTTGATTTGAATTTTGGAAAGCCTGTTTTGGGCTGTTTGAAAAAATTCTGAAATGCTGTTTGAAGATTCAGTTGTGCATTGGCAAGTGCAAGACTGTCAACCTCTTTAAGCCACTCAAACTCTTTTTTGTACTGGGCAGGAGTATTATTTAGCTTTTCCTTTGTTTTTTCATAATGCTCGATTCTATCTGCAAGCATTTTGTTGTAAACAAACCGTACACACCCAAACGTTTTGGCAAACAAAACTTTCTGTTCTGCATTAGGGTATATTCTGAATCTATATGCTTTGTTTGCCATTGCCCCACCTTCTTTCCTAAGCTCATTATATCATAGACTCTATGTATAGTCAAAATTTTTATCGTAATTTTTACATCATAACACAATTCATCCCCCACCTAAGAGGTCGGGGACTTCTTGCTGATAGAGGTTAAAACACGTTTCTGTAATACGTGATATCTTCTCCAAGAATGGAGATCACATCAAAGCGGAGCTTCGTGCTTTCCGGCAGCTGATGGGAATACAGATAATACCGTGCAGTCTGCAGGATACGGCTCTGCTTCGCCGGAGTTACCGCTTCGATCGGATATCCAAGCTTCTTATCCTTGCGATACTTCACCTCTACAAACAGCAGATAGTCACTCTCTTTCCCGATAATATCAATCTCTCCCTGTCTGCAGCGGTAATTCATCTCTAAGACCCGCATTCCGTTACGGCGCATATACTCCGCCGCTCTCTGTTCATACTCGCTCCCCACCTTGCGTGTATTCATTTCAACCTCTCTTCATTGAATTATGCATTATTCAATAAAATATCAATGAAATAGCCAATAACCATATCCTTTATCACTACTGTCTATTCTCACAGCTTGATCTTACTCCGGATCTTATCCATCCGGTCCACATAGACCAGGATTTCCGCAACAACGCCGTATAACTCCGGCGGGATATAATCTCCGATCTCCAGATTCATCAATGTATCCGCAAGACCTTTATCTACATAGGTCGGAACATCATTTTCCTCCGCCTTCGCAATAATCTTCTCAGCCAACTGCCCCTTACCGGAAGCAACCACCTGCGGCGCATGATCATCCGGATCATACATCAGCGCAACCGCCTTCTTCTGCGGTTGTTCCTCCGTCTGCTTCTTTTTCTTCTTCGGATCATCATCCCCGTAATATTCATATGCACTTTCATATCCCGAAAATGGATTTGGCATTGTCATTACCCCCTGATATCAAAGGTGAACCGTTTCATTCCTGTTACAAGATCCTGATTGAACATCTCATCTATGACCGCATCCGAAGGCTTCTCCGGTTCGTCCGCCTGCTTACCTTCCACATGGCGCTCCTGCCGGATCACTTCATTGGAAAATACGAAGCCCTTCGCCTCCATTTTGCTTTGCAGATCACTCATATTATCGGCCACGACCGTCATTGAGGTCTGATCTGCCATCCGGAAGGACGCATGGAGCTTCTTATCCTTTAACCGTACCAGAATATCGGTACTTCCGAGATTCGGCATATCCAGATGAAGCAGAACCTTCACGCCATCCGTACTCTGCTGCAGCTTCTTCTTATTGGCATATACATATAATTCCGAATTAGCCTCTGCGCCGTTCATATTCATCGGCATCTGGGCGTAGACAAACTGCTCATTTAACTGCTGCATAAAGGATATATTATCCCGCATATTTCCGGCAGATTCCGAGAATTGCTTATTGCCGGAGCCGCCCGAATTCAGGGACTGTTCCAGATCTGCTGACTGCCGCAGCATCTTCTTATAGAATTCATCGATCTCCTTCGGTGATTTCATCTCCTCCGGCTTCATGAGCCATTCATCCTGAACCGCCTTCTTCAACAGCTTGCGGAATCCGTCACTGGCAAAGATCTGTTTGGCGCCTGACCTGTCCGGATCCAAGCTCTGAGCCTCTGCCGCGATCCGATTCGGATCAGCCAGAAGTGTTGTGATCTGATTCACCAGATCTCCATAGCTCTTCGATTGATTCATCATCTGATTTACCGTATCCTCCGGAATTCCGGCACTGCTTAACTGCTCCTTCACATTCTGTAATAGTTCCGTATCCGTTCCGGCCTGATTCATCAGAGACACCTGTACTCTGTTCGCTTCTGTACTCGTTCCGTCTGCCGGAGTCTGAACAGAGCCCGAAGCTGCCTGATTCATCGTCTCCGTCTGTGCGTTTCCGCCTTGTATGGTACTGTTCGTATCGCCCTGCAGCATTCCGCCTGCTTCACTCCTGCCTGCTGAGTCTGCAGAAGGCGCATCCTGCACACCGGTCCCTTCCGAAGACAGCCTTCCGTCCGTTCCTGCGGCAGCCTCATTCTGAGATACTGTTTCCGATCCGACAGTTCCCTGCAAAGAGTCTTCCTTGACTGCCAGGCCTTCTGTTCCGGCAGCCGGATCACCAATTTCCTGTAATAAGGCTCCGTTCTCTGCAAGCTCCTGTCCAGCCGTCTGCACACTTCCTTCTTCTACAGGCATGGTATTCCCTTCCACAGAAGCTTCTCCCCACTCAAATATCCGGCTAAGCTCCTGTGAGAGCTCCTGCATTCCATCTGCGCCGCCGCTTAGTGCAACCTCAGAGAATGCCTGTTCCAAACCATCCAGCACCTGATGGATGGCTGCAGTCATCTGATGTTCATGACCTGAATACGCTTCAAATTGTGTTATATTAGCAGAATTCACAGGGATTCCCAGTTGATTCATAGATACCAGATTCTTGACATTGGTTTCCGGAAAATTCATGGACTGCTGCATGACCTTACGCATACTGTCCTTATTTAACGGCAGACCTGCCTCCATTAACGCACTTGCGATCTGTACGTTCCGTTCGGACACGGTAAGACCATTCGCTGTCAGAGCCTTCACGGCCGCCATATTCTGTCCGCTCATATTGGCGTCCGGCTTCGGATGGATCACCACCTGATCCCCCTGCTGTTCCTTCACCTCAAAGATCATTTTCTGTCCAATGGATAATTCCATAGATTCACCAAGACGGGCATTCAGCATCTGCTGATTATCCAGCCGGATCGTTACATTCTTCGGGGTAATATCAACAATCTCTCCCTCAAATACCTGTCCGGCTGCAAGACCGGCTCCGGAGGAGGTACGTTCGGCTCCGGACACACTCTCTGTCTGACCGGCGCGAAGAACCTGGGAAGAGGTTTGATTTCCCATCCGGTTAAGATTACTTCTATTCGCAATATCCGATCCAAAGATATTCATATACTGCCGGTCTCCTTTATTGATAGAATAACTCCCTGTGATAAGCAGTCACGTTATACAAAATGCGTGATAAAGGTCTTGCGATGAATCTCACAGGGGCCGTATTTCTTAATTGCTTCTATATGTTCTGCCGATCCGTATCCCTTATTTCTGGCAAATCCGTATTCCGGATACATCTCGTCATAGACACACATCAGATGATCCCGTTCTACCTTGGCCAGAATGCTTGCGGCAGCAATCGAGATACTTTTTGCGTCTCCTTTTATTATCGGCACCTGCGGCTGATTTATTGACGGAATCGTCACCGCATCATTCAGTAAGATCTGTGGAGCGACCTTAAGCTTGCTGATAGCCTGCCGCATAGCCACATAATCCGCCTGCAGTATATTGATCGCATCGATCGTCTCTACATCCGCCATCCCAACTGCATAGCATATCGCTTTCTCCTTAATCTCGAGATAGAGCTCTTCCCGTTTCTTCTCACTTACCTGCTTGGAATCATTCAGATACAGAATATCAACATCTTTCGGGAAAATGACAGCCGCCGCCACGACCGGTCCTGCAAGGGGACCGCGGCCTACCTCATCGATCCCGCAGATATAATCATATTCCTTCCAGTATTCCTTCTCGTATCGCTTCATTTCCTCGATCCGGATAAGCTCCTCCTGCCACTGTGCAAGCCGTTTTCCTGCCTTGGCAAGCTCCTTCTGCACACCGCTCCTCTCATCCGATTCATAGCGTTTCATCAGTATTGGTATTTCATCGAAGGCTGCATGCTGCAGCTCGATCTTAATCTCCTGTATCGTAGCCATTCATGAACTCCTTTATCTATCCCTTATTCTCTGCTTTTATCTATCGTGCCGAACTTGGATAACGGCCACAGCCTGAGCACCGCCCGACCTTCGATAATATCCTTGCTGATCGGTCCCAGCTCCTCCGACCGGCTGTCAGAACTGTTATTGCGATTATCACCCATGACAAAATATTCATCCTCACCGATCGTGACCGGCTCATCGGCAATGCCTCTTGTATCCTCCCGGATCACTTCGATCCCATAGGTCTCTTGCAGCGCAGCCGCCTCATTATGCACGGTTCCATCGTCTTCCATATACAAGGTATCCTCTGTCCCGATATAGATGGTTCCGTCTTCGTCAATATAGATCGTCTCTCCCGGCAGCCCTATGATCCGCTTCACATAATAACTGCTTCCATCCACATACGGAAATACCACGATATCATACCGCTGCGGTGCCTTGAACCGATAACCGATCTTATCGATCCAGATACTCTCGCCATCATGGAGTGTCGTTTCCATTGAGTGACCAAGCACCTCTGACCTTCGTCCGACGTACTTCAGCACCAGAAACACGAGCAGTACGATCGCACCCACATATAAGACTGTCTTCACGATCTCATGTGCCACATTCAGCTCGTCATCATATTCAATCTGACCCTTCTTAAATATACCCACTGTTATTTATCCTGCCTTATTCCTGTCCTACATCATTCTTCGTCCGGAAGCTCCAGCGATATCCTGCCCAGCTTGCCATTCCGATAGTTCTCCAGCAGGATCATCGCCGCCTTATCCAGATCGTATTGTTCACCCTTTAAGAGACAATGCCGGTTCTCGGCAATCTGCTGCAGGATCTGATATGGCTCCAGAGATTCATCCACTTCATACTGACCTTGCAAAACCTGCGGATACCGCTTCACCATAAATGATATAAAAAGCAGTGCCAGCTCCTGTACATTCAGGATATCATCCTTGATCGATCCGATATAAGCCAGCCGGATCCCGACCTCCTGGTCTTCGAATTTCGGCCATAAGATACCCGGTGTATCCAGAAGCTCCACCTGTTTATTCACATGGATCCACTGCTTGCCCTTGGTCACACCCGGCTTATTTCCCGTTTTCGTACAAGCCTTACCCGCGTATGAATTAATAAATGTAGATTTACCTACATTCGGAATTCCCACGATCATGGCGCGAAGCGGACGGTTTAATATCCCCCGCTTGCGATCCCGCTCGATCTTCTCCTTACAGGTCTCCCGAATGGTTTCCGTAATGGATTTCATACCGGCGCCGGAACGGGCATTGATGTTAAGTACAGAGATACCCTTTGCCTGATAGTACTCCGTCCATTTCTTCGTTACCTCCGGATCCGCAAGATCTGCCTTATTCAGGAGGATCAGGCGGAACTTATTCTTCGCCAGTGTATCAATATCCGGATTCTTACTGCTTGACGGAACCCTTGCATCTAATAATTCTATCACAATATCGATTAACTTTATATCCTCCTGCATCATTCGGACCGCTTTGGTCATATGACCGGGATACCACTGAATATTCATATCGTTACCTGCCTATTGTTATTATCACTTCATCCTGATAACCTTAAGGATTCCTTGATCGATCAGACTTTTCCCCGAGTCTCCTTCGGAAGATACCGATATCGTATCCTGCCAAGGATTTCATTCTCCAGAATATTTCCCATGTTCGCAAAACGGGAGTCCTCACTGTTATTCACATTATCCCCGAGTACGAAGTATTCTCCGTCAGATAAGGTGACACCCTCCAGCGCCAGCCCCTCCGTCGCGATCTTCTCATCAAACGGAAGTCCGGTAAGTGCCACGCCGTCGATAAATACATATCCACCCTGAATGGTGACCGTCTCCCCGGGAAGACCGATCACACGCTTGACATTATAATAATCCTCTCCGTCTTCTCTCTGCTTGAACGCGATCAGATCATACCTCTGCGGCCCCCGAAACCAGTACGCGATCTTATTAACAAACACTGTATCCCCATTATTCAGGGTCGGCTCCATGGATTGCCCGATGATCCGCACCGTCTGAGCACCAAATGCCACCAGAGAATATCCAACGATCACCGTGATCATGAGCGCGATCAGATAGCTTCGAAGAGAGCGAAAGAACTCTCTTTTATTAAATTCCTTCACCTTCCGATTGTGGCGGAGCCGATTCCGGTTGGCTCGAAGATACGCCCGCCTTCCATTTCTTCTCTTCATATCCGCATCCCTATATTCTGTCTACCAGATTATTGCACAACAAAGTCTGTTTTCCGTATGTCTATTATAGCTATTTATATCCAATCCAACAAGCACATTTCTTGTCAAAAAAAGCAGGAACGAATTCGTCCCTGCTTCCACTCGTTACACATTCCGTCTATTTCACTAATTCCTTAACCTTAGCACTCTTACCAACACGGTCACGCAGGTAGTTAAGCTTTGCTCTACGAACCTTACCACGACGAACTACTTCGATCTTGGCAATGTTAGGGGAATGTAATGGCCATGTTCTCTCAACACCGGTTCCGTTAGAAGTCTTACGTACCGTAAATGTCTCACGGTTGCTTCCGCCCTGGCGCTTTAAGACAGTACCCTCGAAAATCTGAATTCTTTCACGATTTCCTTCCTTAACCTTTGCATGTACCTTTACAGTATCACCTACATGAAACTCCGGTACTTCGCTCTTCATCTGAGCATCTTCAATGCTCTTCATGATCTCAACATCATTCATTTGTGTGCCTCCTTATTCTTAGACGTTCTTATGAAATCCATTCACAGAGGACCATCCGCTAATCACAACTACATTAATGTATCATAGAGTTTTCAGGATTGCAAGTGTTTTTTTCAAAAAAACGATTGACAAAAGAATCGAAGATGCTTATTATGTAATAGTATGTTTGCATTAGATTGTCCGTGTCCGGTTGTAATGCAGACCGTTAAGAGTCCTATATAGCACGTCATTCTATTATAGGATCATACAAGAGGAAAAGAATAACAAGTATGGAGGTGTAAGATTTGGCTAATATCAAATCTGCTAAGAAGAGAATCAAAGTCATCGAGACTAAGACTTTACGTAACAAGATGATCAAGTCCGAAGTGAAGACCACCATTAAGAAGCTTGAGGCTGCCATTGCTTCCGGTGATAAGGACGCTGCTAAGAAGTATCTGTTACAGGCTACATCTAAGATGGATAAGGCTGCTGCTAAGGGTGTATACCATAAGAATACTGTTTCCAGAAAGGTATCCCGTATGGCTGCTGCTGTTAATAAGATGGCATAATAGCGAGAAAAGTCTCTGCCACGCTTGCGTGAGCAGAGATTTGACGAGCATCCCCATCGAACAAAGTGAGATGGCATAATTCTTAATATATAAAGGGCTATTCCCAGTGAATAGCCCTTTATTATTACTCTTTTTTCTTATTATTCTTATATGATTATTCCCTGCCGTTCCAGCAGTAGGTACAGCATTTGTCCGGATCGATCCCGACCGCTTCTAACATATCATCTAATCTGTGATACCGAAGCGTTGTAAAATTCAGCTTCTCACAGATCTTATCTACCATCTTCTCGTACTTCTCTGAATTGTAATCGGCATACTCGCGAAGCACATCATCTGTCACTTCTCCGCCTTCTAATTCCTCGATCACTTTACGGGTGATCAATTCCATCTCGGAATTCGTTCTGGAGAAATTCAGGTATTTACAGCCGAATACAAGCGGCGGGCAGGCAGGACGAATATGTACCTCCTTCGCTCCACATTCATATAAGAATTCCGTCGTCTCCCGCAGCTGCGTTCCACGAACAATGGAGTCATCGATCAGCAGCAGGCTCTTATCCTTGATCAGCTGTTCCACAGGCAGAAGCTTCATCTTCGCGATCAGATTCCGCTTGCTCTGCATGGTCGGCATAAAGGATCTCGGCCAGGTCGGTGTATATTTAATAAATGGTCTCGAAAACGGAATTCCCGATTCATTCGCATAACCAATGGCATGCGCCGTGCCGGAATCTGGTACCCCGGCTACAATATCCGGCTTCACATGATCCCGTCTTGCCAGTGCCTGTCCGCAGCGATACCGCATTTCCTCTACACTGACCCCCTCATAGACAGAGGAAGGGTAGCCATAATAGATCCACAAGAATGTGCAGATCTTCATATCCTTGCCCGGTGCGACCAGCGTCTTCACACTCTCCGGCGTCATAACCACGACCTCACCCGGACCTAATTCCTTATATAGCGAATACCCGAGATTCCCGAAAGAGAAGCTTTCAAAGGCAGCGCAATGTGCACCCTCCTTCTCTCCGACCACGACCGGCGTTCTTCCCATCTTATCTCTGGCACAATAGATACCCACGGGAGTAAGGATCAGCATCGACAAAGACCCATCCACAAGCTCCAGCGCATACTGGATCCCCTCTATGAAATTCTCTTTCTGATTAATAATAGAAGCCACCAATTCCGTTGCATTGATCTCTCCATTGCTCATTTCGAAGAAATGGGTCTTGTCCTTAATGATCATATTGGTGATCTCTTCTGCATTATTGATCTTCCCGACCGTAGTAATGGCAAAGGTACCATGATGGGATCTGACAAGGATCGGCTGTGCCTCATAATCCGATATACAGCCAATGCCCATGTTGCCATGCATAGAGTTGGATTCATCATCAAACTTGGTACGGAACGGAGCATTCTCTATAGAATGGATTGCCTTCTCAAAGCCATCCTCCGCACCGTATACAGCCATTCCTGCACGCCTGGTTCCCAAATGGGAATGATAATCCGTTCCGAAAAACAGATCAAATACACAATCCTCTTTTGATGCAACTCCAAAAAATCCGCCCATGATAGTCCTCCATCGTTCTCTTTTTCATCGTATCATTCCATTAGTGTCATCTTTTATTGGCATCTTTATTCCGGCAGCGCCCCTCACCTTCGTTCGGACCGAGGCAGGCAGCTCACCGCGTTAGGGCCGGCCTTCAAGGAAAGCAGCTCCCTATTGTACGCACGCAACTATTATATATGATAACCGATCAAATATAAAGTAAATTATCAATAAACTTTACCACAAACTTCATCCTATCGATTAGCATGATCCCTAATTTGTTGAAAAATCAACAATTAAGAGCTCCACTCCGATCATCTCCGAATATCTGCCGCTTTTAATTCCCGCATCCGTATCCTGACAGGCCTCCAGCATTTGTAATAATCTTGCGTGATCATAGTGCTTGAGCTGACCCAGATATTTATATACTACACGCTCCGGGAGTCCCAGCTTCTTAGCCATATCAGAAGAACGCATCTGAAGTCTCTGCATCTCACTGACCTGAAGAAGAATATTCACCATCCGGGTCAGATTACTCAAGATCTGTATCGCCGGTTTACGAAGGTAAATCAGATCATGATACAGATTGACTGCCAGCATTAGGTTCTGATTACCGATTGCGTCGATCATGACAAAGATCTTATCCTCCGCCTGATAGTTACAGATTTCCTGCACGTCCTGTAATGTAATGGAGTCCTTCCCTTCCATATAGCTTAGCAGCTTCTCAAGCTCCGTGCATACGAATCCATAAGAGCTGCCGGCATTATCGAGAATGTATTCCACAGCATCCTTGGTGATCTTCTTACCCTCTTTCTGACAATCCCGCACGATCTTAGCCGTCAGATCCTCCCGGGACGGTGTTGTGAATTCCGATACATAACCGATACTTGATACCGTCTTATACAGCTTGTTCCGCTTATCAACATCTGATTCCAGAAACACTATATATGTCGTATCCGGGAATTCCTCCAGATGACCTGCCAGATCATTCGAGCTTGCAAAGAGCCGGCTGTCTTCTATAATGATCAATCGGTGTTCAGAGAAAAAGGGCAGCGTATTCGCAAGATCGATCACTTCGGACAGATTGATATTCTTCCCGACAAAGCTGGTAATATTCATATCATCACCCTCCGGACATATCGCGTTTTTTAAGCGATCCCGATATTGGAGCATCAGCGCCCGTTCTTCTCCGTAGATGAGATAATAATTCTTTAATTGACCCGTTTTGATATGCTCTAATATTGTTTTCATGCTGCTATCTTACCATAATCCGAACATCATCTGCAATAGGTATCCACGCGGAGCTTATCGCCGTCTGTTTTCAGGGTAATTGCACCGTCTAAGTCCGTTCGGTACAGCTCGCACCCGATCGCATCCAGCCGCTTTACGGTCTCTGCATGCGGATGTCCATACCGGTTGCCTCTCCCGCAGGAAAGCACTGCATACTTAGGGTGTACAACTTGAAGAAACTCCAGGGAAGAAGCACCGGATGACCCATGATGCCCCACCTTCAGAACATCATAATACTCCATATCCTGCTCCATCAGAAGCAGCCGCTCCCCTTCCTCCTCCAGATCCCCCGTAAACAGCATATCAAATGCTTCATAAGACACCGCGATCACCATAGAATTATTATTCTTATCCTGAAAATGCCCGGTATCCCCATCCGGATATATACACCGGAACTTAACCGACCCTATCTGAATTACGTCATCCGTATACATAAGGTAGATCGAGATTCCCGCCTCTTCTGCCGCTTTGATCAAAGGAGAAAAGGAGGGATCCGTGCTTGCAATTCCGGGCAGGATCAGATTCCCGATCTCTAATCCCCCTTTCTGTGACTGTTCAATCAACTCCATAATTCCATTCACATGATCCTCATCCATATGACTGACAAAGACCGCATCGATCCGATTCGATCCATAGTATTTCACAGCCGGCGCGATCACATACTGTCCGATCAGAGAACGCGTACTGCTCCCGCCATCCATCAGGACTATGGTATGATCCGGCAATTTCATTAAGGTGGAATCTCCCTGTCCGATGTCCAGCATGGTAATCTGCAATCCCTTCGGCTCTGTCATCCACATAACAATAATATAGAATCCAATGATAACAATTATAGAAAGCTTATGCCTGTGCCGTATCATTTCATAGATTCCAAGCAGCATTCCATAATACAGCACAATCTTCCATATCGGGAAATCGCCGATCGAGAGCACAGCAAAGGGAAGCCGTTCTATATGCTCACATAACCAGGTATACAAGTTCAGGATCCATCCACAGGGCATCAGGACATAACCGCCTATTCCCGGTACAGCCATAGAAAGCAGGACGCCAACGATTCCGCAGATCAGAAGCGGCGTCATTAGAGGAATTACGATCAGATTCAGCAGCCATGCATAGAGCGGGAATTCATAATAGTAATGAATCACCACTGGTGCCGTGATCATCTGGATCAGAATACCGGAAAGCAGCATATTCTTCCATCGATGTTCGTTACCGATCAAGGTCTTGCATGCAGGAACCACCATTCCAAGCGTCAGCACGGCACTGAAGGAAAGCAGAAATGCCACATCATAGATCCTTGCCGGATATTCGATCAGCATATGCAGACAAGATACAGACATGGCCGTCAGCATATCATAGGTACGTCCAAGAATATCACCGATCAGAAACATAGAGAACATGATGATCGCCCGTATGGTCGATCCGCTATACCCTGTCATCCAGCCATATCCGATAAGGATCGTAAGAACCGGAGCTGCACAAGCCGTATATGGGAGTGAAAGCTTTCGAAGCAGACGGTAGATAGCAGATCCCAGAATTGTAATATGAAGCGCGGAGATTGCAAGAATATGCGCGATTCCATTTCTCTGATACATGGAACGAAGCTCTGGCGAGATCTGGTCGGACATCCCCAGTACCATTGCCGAAAGTACACCTGCATGCTCCGGTTCCAGAGCCTGATGATAGGCTTCACATAATTCCATACGCAGCTGATATAAGCTCTGTCGGAACAGGGCACCCGTATGACTTAAGATCACACAGGAATCCGCATACCCTGTGAATACGATCCCCCTTGCCTGATAATAGATCCGGCGGTTGAATTCGCCGGGGTTCGTAGGAAGCTCCGGAACCGTGATCCTCGCATAGCAGCTGATCGTATCTCCGATCCGGATATCTCCGGAATCCTCAGGAAGATATACCCTTATGCGGTATCGCCTGTTAGATGTACCCTCTGTATCGATCAGAGAATCCGTCTTCATGTCTATCAGCAGCTCCTCCTCCTTAGGCTCCATCCGATACACAGTTCCAATTATCTGCATACTGATTCTTTCCGTCCTGCCTCGTTCCTCCAGCCCGCTTATATACGGATCCCGGATATCATACCGAATTCCATTGAACACGCCCATGACCAGCAGTATGATCAGAAAGCAATAAAAAAAGGACTTCCCTTCGGCAGCGGTATTCTCCTTCTTATGCTTCCGGATCGCATACACCACCCCTGCCACAGCCAGTCCCCACGCTGTGACAGCTTTCATTCCGATCAATTGTCCGATTACAAATGCCAGGACTCCACATACCAGTGGACGTCGTCTCATGTTGTTACTAAGATTCCTCCTCTCTTTCTTCGATCAGTTCCTCCTGAAATTCAAATATACCATCCATCGGATAGGTTTCCCGATAGAACTCCTGCTTCTGTCCATCGATCAGGAATTGAACCCTGCTGATAGTCGGCAGCTCGCACAGAGAATTCACAAGAGAATAGATCGTTACATAATCCTTACAGGTATCCAGCGGCTGATTAAAATCGCCGGAAAGATCCACATAACAGGTTCCGTCCTTCACAGAGATCCGCTTAAGTGTTGTTCCTTCCGGAATCGTCTGTCCATATCCCTCCCGCAGCGGTCCGGTGATCAGGGATTCCACCACAATCTGTTCCAGCGAGACATTATTTGTGATTTCAACGGACTTTCCATATTCCAGCAGCATATCACCGGTTTCATTCGCAAAATAGATGGTGATCGTACCCTTTTGCAGGAATCCGCCCACCTCTTCCGCATTCACAAAGGAAGCCTCATCATACTTCTCGAATCTGGTTCCTTCCAGCATGGTAGAGGAATCATAGATCTCCAATTGAATGGTATCTACATAATCCAGCTGGCACAGGGTCTTGGTGATTGCTTCCTTGGTCAGCACCTCCAGATATTCATCATCATAATTATTGGCGGAATTCACCGTGATCCTGACCAGACGATGATCCTCATCATAGGATGACTGGATCATATTCAGAACACTAGACATGATATTCGGCTGATCGCCCGGAGTTCCATGCATCATCCGATCCAGAATGATAGCTATGGTCTTGGCTTCCGATGTATTCGTTAACACCTTGTATTGCTCATGCTCAAGCTCATAGGTACTTCCATTGACATAATACAGGTAGATATACCCCTCCTGCAGAACCTCATCCACGACCGGGACCGGATCATCGGACGTACATCCCGTGATCGTCAATATCATAAGTAATGATAATAGTACGCATAGCCATTTTTTCATGATAACACCTCATACTGACCGGATATGCCCCGGCGCCTAACTAATATAGATCAAAGGAATCCTGACGGTAAATGTAGTTCCTTCTCCCTGCTTACTATACAACTGGATCGCGCCCTTATGCATCAGGATCGCATTTCTCGTAATGGCAAGCCCCAATCCCGTTCCTCCGGTATCTCTCGAACGTGCCTTATCAACACGATAAAAACGCTCGAATACCTTATCCTGACAATCCTCCGGAATACCAACACCGGAATCGGATACCTTCACATAGAAGAACTTATGATCCGCGTCCAGATTCACATGCACCCAGCCGCCATTCTGATTATACTTCACAGCATTTTCAATCAAATTACTAAATGCCAGAGACAGCTTGACCGAATCGATCTCTGCCACAACCTCACGCATGCTTTCGAGTACAATGTCAATCTCCCGTTCCGCCGCGATCGGCTGTATCCGCTTCAAAAGGAGCTCCAGAAGCTCATTAATATTCACGGTTTCAATATTCAGATTCGTCACCTGCTTATCCAACCTCACCAAAGTCAACAGGTCAGTAATGATCTTATTCTCACGATCGATCTCTTCCGCAATATCCCCCATGAATTCCCGGTACATCTCAGCCGGAACATCCTCTTGCATAAGCAGGGAATCCGCCAGCACCTTCATAGAGGTGATCGGTGTCTTAAGCTCATGGGACACATTGGATACGAACTCCTGTCTGGTACTCTCCAGGACCTGGATCTTACTGATAATCTGATTAAATGTATCCGTTACATCCTGAACCTCTTCATACGAATGATACAGCACGATAGGCTCGTCCAAGTGTCCTTCTGCCACATGCTGCAGCTTACGGTTCAAAGCCCGGATAGGAAGCGGAAGAATTAATGACATTAAAACCGCTACCACAAAGGATATAAAGATAAAGAATCCATACAGAATATCCGCCTGTGACCGCATGTATTCATTGGTATCCGACAATTCTCCGATTGCGAATACACAGATGATAACACCCTTTGCCTGTTTGGTATCCGATCCTCCGACAGCCGGCTTAGTACTGTTATCTGTAGTAATTGGCTGGGGAACATTCGTGGAATCCAGGATCGGTACCAGAATCTCTATGTATTCATTCTGTAATAAGGTCTTGGTCTTGGTTCCGGTCTTCCCGATCATGATCTCATGAACATCCTTGGAGATCAGATATCGTCCCTGCTCCATCGTATAGGTATCCTTGATGACCAGATAATTAGAATCAACAATGATGATTCTACCCTCTAATACATTCGCGAGCTGATTGATCTCTGTATTCAAATTCGTCATATTGGAAGATATCAGAAAATTATTCTGCTGAACCTGACTGGCAAGAATGTTACACTGCCCTTGCACCTGGGCGATCTTGTTCTCCATCGTCTTTTTTTGATAGGAATTCTGAAGATAGCTTCCAAATGCAAAGAACATCAGCATTGTAACCAGAAAAAATGTGATAAAAATGACAAACCGATAGCTTTTAATGAACCTGAACAGACGCCTAACCATGGAAATAATAACCTACCCCCCATTTGGTGTGGATGTATTTCGGTGTTCCCGGATCCTCTTCGATCTTCTCACGCAGACGTCTGATATGTACATCAACCGTACGAACATCCCCCGGATAATCGGATCCCCAGATCGTCTGAAGCAGATTCTCTCTGGAATATACCTTGTCCGGATGGAATAATAATAACTCTAATACATCGAATTCCTTGGCGGTCAGATTAATCTCTTTCCCACTGATCACAACACGGCGGCTGTCACTATCCAAGGTAAGATCTCCGGCAGTAATCTTACGCGCCGGTTCGCTTGGTTCAGACTTCTTACCATTACGGCGCATAATTGCTTTGATCCTGGCCTTAACCTCCAGAATGTTAAACGGCTTGGTTATATAATCGTCCGCGCCATACTCCAGTCCTAAGATCTTATCCATATCCTCGCCCTTGGCAGTCAGCATGATGATCGGCACATCCGAGAATTCACGAATCTGCTGGCAGACCTCTAACCCTGTCATGACCGGCAGCATGATATCCAATAAGATCATGTCATACTGATTCTCTCTTGCAAGGGCAAGCGCTTCTTCCCCATCATAAGCACAATCCACAGACATATCGTCCTGTTCCAAACTGAACTTAATTCCCTTGACAATCAATTTCTCATCATCTACAACCAAAATCTTTTTCATACTGCACCTCGTCCATTATCATCAATACTCTCTTTATTCGCTTACCGTGATCAACGATTCGATCTTCTGATATACACCGTCTTTAATACCCTCTATATTCATGATATCTTCTTTTGTGTGAAAATACCCATGCGTCTCACGATAGGTAAGTATCGCTTTCGCCTTGGTCTCTCCGATTCCGGGAAGTGTCATTAATTCTTCCCTGGACGCATGGTTGATATCCACCAGGCTTCCATCATCGCCTGAAAGCCCCGGTTCTCCGACATTCCCTGAAGAAGTAGAAGCCGTATCATATCCATATGGAAGCCTGCTCTGTTCTTCTTGATAATCCTCTCCGATTGCAGGAATATAGACCTTCTCTCCATCTACCAGTAGTCTTGCCTGATTCACGGCTGTTCCATCCGCATCCCCGGTCAGTCCTCCTGCAAGCGCGATCCCATCGCAGACTCTTCCTCCATACGGAACCTTATAGACACCCGGTTCCTGCACATGGCCGCATATAAATACATAAATCTCACTCTGCCCGGTGGTATCCGTTGCCGCTATATCTGATTCCGTGATACCAATGGAATCTGACCCGTCAGCATCAATATCTGACTCCGAGACCGCTCCTTGTGTATTCTGCCCGGCCGCCGCATCAGTAACCGAATCCGTTTCAGAAGACAGCTCTGCTTCCGGTATGTCCGTGTATTCCTGCAGCTGGATCTGCGTCTCCTGCTTCCCACAGGCCGCAAGCAATAACAGCAGAACTCCACCTGCCGCCATACCAGAAAGCTTCCGTATGCCAAAGTACATGCCATATCGCATACCAAATTTCAAGTCAGACCGTCTGCCATACCGTATGCCATACCATATTCTATTTAATGCTCTATTCAATGTGGTCCTCTTTCCATTACAGAGCAAAGACATAAAATATAACCCATTGGAAAATATTATACCATAACTTTTTGGAGATACAACCAATAAATCTTAAAAAAAATAATCATTTCCACTCGAAGACGACGATTCCGGCCACAGCTGCAAGCAGACCGACCAGCTTTCTCCACTCAAATGCTGCCCTCTCTACTTCAAACCAGCCAAATAGTTCAATGAGATAAGCCACTGCAATCTGGGATATCACGATCAGAAGCACCGCCTTCTCCGGTCCTAACTGCTTCATGCTTACGATCACTGTCAATGTGATAAAAGCTCCGATCACACCGCCTAAGAGCATATATTTATGATCGATCTGTAACAATTCCGGGAAGCTTGTCTCCCCGCGTTCCTTCAAGAACCAGATTACGATACATACAAGAAAACCGGTCAACTGAACGAAGCTGTTAACGATCCAGTTACCGGTCTGCTTGGTCGCGCCTGTATTGAAGACTCCCTGAATACTCATTAGAGCACCCGATATCAAGGCGATCATTATTCCCAACATCTCCGTACCTCCTATTATTCAATATGTATCGCCATGATTCCTTCGGAATCCAGCCAAGTCGGTCGGGACCATTGCGTAATCATAACTTTGTCATGGTGGTTCCTTCCTCTAATATAAGATGCACGGATTCTATATGTTTTATTCACTTATTATCTTATTATTGCAGCCGTATTTCCATCTGGTGCTGCAGGTTTGCAAGCTCAGTGGCTACATCGTTGCCATTCCAGATATTCTTAAAGCAGATCTCCGTATAGATCCAGAAATCTCCATTTTCCAATGCTTTTGGCACCGGAACCGAGGACTTGTACTCCTCATAAGCGCTCTCTTCGTCTGTCTCCATGTGCGGAATGGAGGATCTGACCGCAACACTTCGGGTCAGTCCATACAAATGATCGGCAAATTCATAAGACAGATAAATCGCAAACAGATTCGCATATTCCTCATGCTCTGTATAGCTGCTGACGCAGGCGCCGTAAGTAGTAGACAGATTCTGAATCGAAAGTCCGTCCGACAATTCCGGGATCGGACATAGTGCATACGTACTTCCGTACTCAGACATTTCCGGAATAATGTCCGTCTTCACGATTCCATACACCAGTGTACCTTCTTTCAATTCCTGCTTGATCTCCTCATAGGTGCTGGTCTCAACCTCCAGGGAAAAATAATCCCGCAAGGACTGATAATAGGTCATATTCCGGACAACCGCCTCATTGGATACGTCAAATGCATTCGTATCCTCTCCGTATTCGCCGAATACAATAGCTCCATCACCCAGATACATATAATCACAGTATGGATCGGAGATATCAAATCGGAATACCGTCTTCGTATTCGTCTCATCCTCAAATCCCACCGCAAAATCCGTAATATCACTGAAATGCTCCGGCTTGGAGGTTAAAGCGGTATCATAGATCATCAGGCAGGTATCCATATAGATCGGGTATCCCGTCGTAAAAGTATCTGTCATCAGAGCCTTCTTAGCAACCTCCGGATAATTCGCGCTCCAAAACGCATCGGAATATAATGTATTCTTAGCGGATAAACCGGCAAGATACGCTTTTTTCATCTGATCATTCGAAACAATGAATACATCCGGTCCGTCATAAGCAATATCGGCCTCATTGATCGCGTCCAGATAATCCACAGGATCCTGATAATCACAAAAGATCTTCACGCCATACCGTTCATGAAACTCAGCCGCTGCCGCTTCATAATAAGGAGCCTGTCTGGCATCACTGTACCAGAAGGTCAGTTCGATCTCCTTCGATCCTCCGTTCTCATCGGTTTCCATATTAGGCAGGTCTGCCACAAGAGTTTCAAAATCAGCATAATTATTGTAGACGATCTCCTCTTCTTCGGTGACCTCGACTGCTTTCTCCTGTGTACATCCTGTCACAGCCATAAGATAACCTGCGGATAACAGAATTCCCAAGACAGGTCGCATTCTCTTATTCTTCTTCCTTCGTTTTGCACGAATAATATGTTTCTTGTATATCATCCAACTATCTCCGTACTATTTCTCGTATCCTATAGATCCCCATCAAATAATGGTTCCTTCAGGATTGCAGTACCGATACCTTTGTTCGTAAAGAATTCCAGAAGCAGGCAGTGCTCCAGCCGGCCGTCAAGAACATGGACACGGGATACACCATTGTTGATCGCATCGATACAATTCTGCAGCTTCGGAAGCATACCGCCTCCAACCACACCCTTTTGAATAAAGGTCTCTGCTTCATCTACCGTCATGGCCGAGATCAGCGTACTCTTATCCATCGGATCTTCAAATACGCCCTCGATATCCGTTAAGAATACCAGCTTCTCCGCCCCGATCGCGGTTGCGACCGCGCAAGCCGCATCATCCGCATTAATATTATAAGACTGGAAATCCTCGCCAATACCAATCGGACAGATGACCGGGATCAGATCATTATTCAGAAGCGTATCAATAATATAGCTGTTGACCTTCGTTACCTCACCGACAAATCCGATATCCTTGCCGTCGACATATTTCTTCGTACAGGTCATCATACCGGCGTCCTTCCCGCTGATACCAACGGCCTTTAATCCTAACTGCTCCATCATCAGCACCAGACTCTTGTTCACCTTAGACAGCACCATCTCGGCAATCTCCATCGTCTCGGCATCCGTCACACGAAGTCCGTTGACAAACTGCGGCTCCTTACCGGATAACTGGACCCATTTTGTAATCTCCTTGCCGCCGCCATGCACGATGATCGGCTGTAATCCGATCAGCTTAAGGAGCGCAACATCCCGAATTACATTATACTTCAGATTATCATCCAACATCGCACTTCCGCCGTACTTCACCACGATCTTCTTACCCCGGAACTTCTGTATAAATGGAATCGCCTCGATCAGGGTCTGTGCCTGCAGCATCACCTGTTCCATATTAAGTCCATTATTCGTCATCTCTGTATCCTCACTTTCTACGACCTGTAATCCGCATTAATCTTCACATAATCATAGGTCAGATCACAGCCCCAGGCTGTCGCGGAAGTATCTCCCTGATGAACATCCGCTATGATCTGTACCTTGTCCGGTGACAGAATCTTCGTTGCATATTCCTCATCGTACGCTGCTGCAATTCCGTTCTCCGCAAGAGTTACCGTCCCTTCCGCACTGGATATCTGAATATCCACCTGTTCCGGATCAAACTGTGCACCGGAATACCCCATAGCACACAGAATTCTTCCCCAGTTTGCGTCCATACCATAGACAGCCGCCTTGGTCAAATTTGAGGTTGCAATGGACTTTGCCAGAATCTTCGCAGTCTCTCTATCCTTTGCATGATTCACGATCACCTCTAATAACCGGGTAGCCCCTTCCCCATCCGCCGCAATACTCTTAGCAAGATAGGTCATGACTGTAAGCAGCGCCTCTTTAAAGCTTGCATAATCCTCGCTGTTATCCTGTTCGTTCTGAAGCAATGGGTTCTCTGCCAGGCCATTTGCCATAACGACTACGGTATCATTGGTAGAAGTATCGCCATCTACTGACACCATATTGAAGGTATCCTCTACATATTCACTTAATGCCTTCTGGATCAGTTCCCGGCTGATCATAGCATCAGTTGTAATCACGGAAAGCATAGTTCCCATATTCGGATGGATCATACCGGAGCCCTTACAGATTCCGGCCATGGTTACGGTCTTGCCGCCAAGCTCATATTCTACCACAATTTCCTTCGGATGGGTATCGGTTGTCAGAATTGCCTCTGCCATATCATGTCCAGCCTGCTCCTCAAAGCTGAGTGCCTGATGAAGCATCGTCACACCGTTCTCAATCACATCCATCGGAAGCTGCGCACCGATCACACCCGTGGACATGACCAGCACCTGTTCCGGTCTAAGCTCTAGTTCAGCTGCGACCTTCTCTGCCGTCCGTCTGGTATTCTCCTCTCCGACCTTTCCGGTTCCGGCATTCGCAATACCGGTATTCACAACAACCGCCTGCGCAGTACCATGATCACGCACCACACTCATGTCCCATTTTACCGGAGCGGCCTTCGCAAGATTCTTTGTAAAGACACCCGCTAGCGCACACGGAACCGTACTCACCAGCAGTGCCATATCCTTATTCGTCTTTCCCGGCTTAATACCGGCCCGGAGTCCCGCCGCCTGAAACCCCTTCGGACTCGTAATACTACCTTCTATAATCTTCACGCTCATATAATACCCTTCTTTCTATTTACGGAAATACCGGTGCCATCAACAACCCTTCTGTCTCCGGCAGTCCACAGATCAGATTCATATTCTGCACTGCCTGTCCCGCGGCACCCTTTACCAGATTATCCAAAGCACCCATGACTACAATCCGGTTCGTTCTATCGTCAATCTTGAAGTTTACATCTACATAATTGCTGCCTTCTACCCATCTGGTTTCCGGACAGATATCCTTATCCAGCACGCGAATGAATTTCTCATCCTTATAATACTTATCATATGCCGCCCGCACCTCTTCATAGGTTAGAGACTTTTTCAGGTTTGCATATCCTGTCACCAGGATTCCCCGATTCATCGGCACCAGATGCGGAGTGAAGATTAGTTTCAGTTCTTCTCCGGCAGCATAACCAAGCTGCTCTTCGATCTCCGGTGTATGTCTGTGGGTAAGAACACCATATGCCTTAATGCTCTCATTAACCTCACAATACAGATTATTCACCTTCGCCCCTCTTCCGGCTCCGGAGGTACCGGATTTGGCATCGATGATTATGGAATTCATATCGATCAGCCCCTCCTTCGCCAAAGGATAGAAGGATAATATAGAACAGGTCGTATAGCAGCCCGGATTCGCGATCAAACGCGCCTTCCTTATATCCTCCCGATTGATCTCGCAGAGTCCATAGACAGCTTCTTCAATAAACTGCGGACTCTTATGCTCAATCCCATACCATTCTTCATATACCTTCACATCCTTGATCCGAAAATCCGCACTCAAGTCAATGATCTTAGCCTTACTAAGTATTCCTTCATTTACTAAGGATGCACATAAGCCCTGCGGTGTGGCGGTAAAGATCACATCCACCTGATCCGCAAGCTCCTCCATATTGTCATCCATACACACGGCATCCACGATCTGAAACATATTGCCGAATACTTCATAATATTTCTTATCAATATAGCTTCTGGAACCATACCAGACGATCTCTGCATCTTTATGTCCTAACAGAAGCCTAACGATTTCCTGACCGGCATATCCCGTCGATCCGATAATTCCTACCTTGATCATTTGCATATCCTCTTTTCCTTTGATATCTATCCCTCTATTCACAATTCCTTCTTAATATTATTGATAGGAATACACCTGCTTCTTTCAATTGGTATCGGATCGGAAGAAAACAGTCGTGAATAAAAATACAATAATAATGAATAATATGCAATCTGTGTTAAAAAAGCATATATAATTTCTTTGAAAAACCTCTTGCACAATATGCATTATAGTTGTATATTTGTATTTAGTCAATGACTGATTTTAAAAAACACATGAAAAGTAGGAGGAACCCCATGAAAGAGAAAGTTGTATTAGCTTATTCCGGTGGTTTGGATACGACCGCCATCATTCCTTGGCTGAAGGAAAACTATGATTATGAAGTCATCTGTGTCTGCATTGATGTAGGACAGGAAAGCGAGCTCGACGGTCTGGAGGAGCGCGCAAAGCTGTCCGGTGCAGCCAAATTATATATTGAGGATGTTGTAGACGAGTTCTGTGATGATTATATCGTACCGACCGTACAGGCAAACGGTGTCTATGAGTATAAGTATTTATTAGGTACTTCTATGGCGCGTCCGGTCATTGCCAAGCGTCTCGTGGAGATTGCCCGTAAGGAAGGCGCTGTTGCCATCTGCCACGGAGCTACCGGTAAAGGAAATGATCAGGTACGGTTTGAGCTGACCATCAAGGCACTGGCTCCGGATATCCGGATCATCGCCGCATGGCGTCAGCCGGAATGGACCATGAATTCCCGTGAAGAAGAGATTGAATATTGCAAGCAGCATGGCATCGATCTTCCATTTTCTGCGGACAGCAGCTACAGCCGTGACCGTAACTTATGGCATATCAGCCATGAAGGCTTGGAATTAGAGTCTCCTGCCAACGAGCCGAATTACGATCATTTATTGGTTCTTGGCACCTATCCGGAAAAGGCTCCGGACGAAGCCGAATATGTTACCATGACCTTTGAGAAGGGCATACCGACCAGTGTGAACGGTGTGAAGATGAAGGTATCTGATATTATCCGTGAACTGAACCGTCTGGGCGGTAAGCACGGGATCGGTATTGTAGATATTGTAGAGAACCGTGTGGTAGGTATGAAATCCCGTGGTGTCTATGAGACTCCGGGCGGAACGATCCTGATGGAAGCACATATGCAGTTGGAGGAGCTGATCCTGGATCGTGATACCCTGGCCTATAAGAAGCAGCTTGGCTCAAAGTTCGCTGATATGGTATACGAAGGCAAGTGGTTCTGCCCTCTTCGGGAAGCGCTTCAGGCATTCATCGAGAAGACGCAGGAGCGTGTGACCGGCGAAGTCAAATTCAAGCTTTACAAGGGCAATATCATCAAAGCCGGAACAACCTCTCCATATTCTTTGTACAGTGAAGAGCTGGCAAGCTTTACTACCGGTGATCTCTACGATCATAAGGATGCAGAAGGCTTTATCAACCTCTTCGGTCTGTCTATGAAGGTACGGGCTATGTTAGATGCCGAGCGTGAAAAATAATAGCTGAGCGATAATATTCGATATATCAACGCATTTTAAACCGAAGAATACTATATATAATTCGTTAACAGAAAGGATTATACAATGGACGTATATGAAGAGTCATTAATGCTCCACGAAAAATGGGCAGGCAAGGTCGAGACCAAATCCAAGTGTTCCGTTCAGAATGCAAAGGATCTCTCCCTTGCTTATACTCCGGGTGTTGCACAGCCTTGCCGTGAAATCGCTGCAAATCCTGAGGATGTATACAAATACACCAGCAAAGCCAATACCATTGCTGTCGTATCCGATGGCAGCGCGGTCTTGGGACTTGGTAATATCGGAGCCAAGGCAGCTATTCCGGTTATGGAAGGAAAAGCTGTACTTTTCAAGGAATTTGGCGGAGTCAATGCGGTTCCGATCTGCTTGGATACACAGGACACAGAAGAAATCATTGAAACTGTCATGCGGATCGCTCCGGTATTTGGCGGAATTAATCTGGAGGACATCTCCGCTCCGCGCTGTTTTGAGATTGAGAAACGTCTGAAGGAAGTATTGGATATTCCGGTATTTCACGATGACCAGCATGGAACGGCTATCGTTGTGCTGGCTGCCATTATCAATGCTTTAAAGGTGACCGGCAAGCAAAAGGAAGATTGTCACATCGTTGTGAACGGTGCCGGTTCTGCGGGAATTGCGATTTCCAAGCTGCTGCTCCTGTACGGATTCAAGCACCTGATCATCTGCGACAGCCGTGGAATTGTCAGCAAGAATTCACCGAACTTAAACTGGGCAAAGCAGGAAATGTTGGCAGTCACGAATCTTGAGAACAAGGAAGGCACACTTGCGGATGCTTTAGTCGGTGCGGATATCTTTGTTGGTGTATCTGCGCCTAATGTAGTGACAGCCGAGATGGTGAAGACCATGAATCCGGACGCTATTATCTTCGCACTCTCCAATCCGGTTCCGGAGATCATGCCGGATATTGCAAAGGCCGCAGGCGCCCGTGTGGTTGGAACCGGTCGTTCGGATTTCCCGAATCAGATCAATAATGTCATTGCATTCCCTGGAATCTTCAAGGGTGCATTGGAGGGACGTGCGTCTCAGATCACAGAGGATATGAAGTTGGCAGCTGCTTATGCATTAGCCGCCTTAGTTCCGGACGAGAAGCTGAATGAGGACTATATCTTACCGGCTGCTTTCGAGCCGGGCATTGCCGATGCAGTGGCACAGGCCGTGAAGGAACATATCGTATAGGATCATTTTAACAAGAATAATTATTGCCATCTGTCACCGATATGACGACAGATGGCAATTGTTAACAAATAACCGTTTTCTTTTTTCCTAAGACGACTTCAACAGCGACGGCTGACTTTCCGTCATAATTTTAGCAATTAGCGATACATTATAAGGAAAATTACTATGGCAGATAATCATCTTACACTATACAAATTAATCATATTATTCATGCTTGACCGGGTAGATTTCCCACTTACAACCTCACAGCTGTCACAATTTATATTGGATAAGGGCTATACGAATTATTTTAATTTCCAGCAGGCTGTCAGTGAATTGGAGGATGCCGGTTTCATCCACTCTGAACAGATCCGGAATACCACACAGTATCATTTAAATTCAGAAGGAAAGGAAGCACTTGATTTATTTGAATACAAGATCTCATCCGCCATCAAGGATGATGTCTATCATTATTTTGAAGAAGAACAGATCCATCTTCGGAACGAAGTAGAGGTATACGCTACCTTCTATCCGGCCAAACGGGATGAATATATGGTACAATGCACGATCTTAGAGCGAGGAGAAACCATGCTGGATATTAAGATCAATGTACCATCCATAGATCAGGCAACCATGATCTGTGACTGCTGGCAGGATAAAAGTAATGATATCTACGAATATCTGGTAGGACAGCTCTGGGGAAGCGGACCATCTAACAGCAACGATTCATCATCCGCTTCATAAAACCGGCATTACTCTTCTCTTTCATAATCCTTATAGGTTTGGATGAATTCCCATATTTCATCTCTTCCTTGTTTCGTAACAGAAGAAAATGGGACGATCGGTGTGCCCGGAACCACATCTAAGGTCTGACGGATCAGCTTCAACTGCTTATCCACCTGACTTCGGTTGATCTTATCCAATTTTGTAGCTATAATGATCGGCTGAAAGCCATTCTCTACGATCCAATGATACATCGTATGATCATTCTGATGCGGCTCATGCCGGATATCGATCAGAAGAAAGACCAGCCGCAGCTGCTTCGATCTGTGAAGATACCGTTCGATCATCTTCCCCCACTTTGCCTTCGTCTCGGCAGATACCTTTGCATATCCATATCCCGGAAGATCAACAAAATACAATTCCTGATTGATCTTATAGAAATTGATCGTCTGTGTCTTGCCCGGCTGGGAAGAGGTACGTGCTAAGGATTTGCGATTCATCAATGCATTGATCAGGGAAGACTTGCCAACATTCGATTTGCCGGCAAACGCAATCTCCGGAAGGTCATTCTCCGGTAGTTTACTTGTAATTCCACATACTGTCTCTAATTCTGCACTCTTGATCAACATATCAATTCCCCACTTCCGTTCATTCTTCCGTACTAACTTCTCATGAGCAGATGCCGATACATCTGCAAGTCACGAGCTCGCAATCGAGTAAGGGATAATATCCCCTACACAATGTCGCGTCCCTCGGCAAATATCCATGCAAGCATGTCTGCTTGCCTCGGGGATCGCGCATAAAACAAGTGCTGATCTATGTACGTATACCAGATCAGCACAAGTAAACTATCCACAACAATAACAATCAATATATAATATCTTAAGCAATTTCCCCATTATTTCTCATATGCTTGGAGAGAAATTCCTTCTTCGGGATCGGATGATCGGAATACACAAGCTCCGGATCTGCATGCTCTTCTACCACTTCCTTCGTGATCGTACATCTCTCGATATGATCGTCAGAAGGAATCTCATACATCAGATCGATCACAGATTCCTCCATGATTGCCCGAAGTCCTCTGGCTCCGGTCTTACGCTCCATAGCCAGCTTCGCAATAGAGATCAGCGCATCATCGTTGAATTCCAGCTCCACGCCATCCATCTCGAACAGCTTCTTATACTGCTTCACGATAGCGCTCTTAGGCTCCGTCAGAATACGCACCAGTGCCTCTTCATCCAATTGATCCAGGGATACGGTAACAGGAACACGTCCCACAAATTCCGGGATCAGACCATACTTCACGAAATCCTGTGGAGTCACCTTCTTAAATAATTCACCCACATTCTGTTCGTCCGTCTGCCGGATCTCTGCGCCAAAACCAATGGATTTCTGACCGATCCGACGCTCAATAATCTTCTCCAGACCATCAAATGCGCCGCCGCAGATAAATAAGATATTCGTGGTATCGATCTGGATCAATTCCTGATGCGGATGCTTTCTGCCACCCTGCGGTGGAACCGATGCGATCGTACCTTCAATAATCTTAAGAAGCGCCTGCTGAACGCCTTCACCGGATACATCTCTGGTAATGGATACATTCTCGGACTTCTTGGTGATCTTATCGATCTCATCAATATAGATGATCCCGTGCTCTGCACGTTCAATATCATAATCGGCAGCCTGAATCAGCTTTAATAGGATATTTTCAACATCCTCACCGACATAACCTGCTTCAGTAAGTGCTGTCGCATCTGCGATCGCAAATGGAACATTCAACAGCTTTGCCATCGTCTGTGCCAGATAAGTCTTACCGGAACCGGTAGGCCCAACCATGATGATATTACTCTTCTGCAGTTCCACATCAAAATCTCTGGCAGACAGAATCCTCTTATAATGATTATAGACGGCAACTGCCAGGATCTTCTTTGCCTGCTCCTGACCAATTACATAATCATCCAAGAATTCCTTGATCTCCTTCGGACGCATCAGATTAATATCGCCCGTATCGATCGTATCCTCTAACTCTTCCTGTATTATCTCATAACCTATTTCCACACATTCATCGCAAATGTATGCATTCGACGCACCCGGTCCCGCAATCAGCTTACGAACCCGGTCCTCCGTCTTACCGCAAAACGAACACCGAAGCGGTTTTCGTTCTTCATTTCGATTTGCCATCTCACTACCTCGATCTTCAACTATAATTATTATTCTTCCCGTTTGGTGATCACATTATCGATCAGACCATATTCCTTCGCTTCCTGTGCAGTCAGCCAGTTATCACGATCTGTATCGATCTCTAACTGCTCCACCGGCTTGCCGGTCTCCTTTGCAAGGATTTCATTGATCTTCCGACGGGTTCTTAAGATATGATCCGTGGTGATCTTCATATCACTGGCCTGGCTTCCGCTAGGCATACCGCCCATCGGCTGATGGATCATGATCTCTGCATTCGGAAGTGCCAGACGCTTACCCGGTGTTCCGCCTGCAAGCAGGAAAGCCCCCATACTTGCCGCCATACCGCAGCAAATAGTGGATACATCACACTTAATATACTGCATCGTATCATAGATACCGAAGCCTGCCGATACCGAACCGCCCGGACTGTTAATATACAGATTAATATCCTTGGATGGATCTTCGGATTCCAGAAACAGAAGCTGTGCAATGATGACACTTGCAGACGCATCACTCACTTCTTCTCCCAGGAAAATGATCCGATCCTTTAACAATCTGGAATAAATATCATACGACCGCTCTCCACGGCTTGTCTGTTCAATGACATAAGGAATTAAACTCATAAAACTCGCCTCCATCTTTGTCCTTTTGTTTCTCTGCCTGTTCATCCTATCATATGACTCTGTCAAAGTATGTCAGATCCGGACAGAAAAATATTAAACTTATCAAAACTATACTTCCTAATTAAGGCTTTGTAATATCTTAGACTTTGTATATTAGACTTTATATCTTAGATTTCTTTGGCAGCCTCTGCAACCATCTCAACTGCTTTCTGGATCGCGATATCCTTCTTGATCGAGTCTGTCTCATTCTCGCCCATGACTTCCTTCAGACGCTCCAGCTCCATCTGATACATCTTGGCCATATTCTCAAGCTCCTGATCGATATCCTCCTGCGTAACCTCGATCTGCTCTTTCTCGGCAATAGCTTCTAATACCAGTCTGGACTGGATCCGCTTCATGGCGTCATCCTTCATCTGTTCCTTCAGGGCATCACGGTCAGAACCTGAGAACTGGAAATACTGCTCCAGAGCCAAGCCCTGATACTGCAGGCGCTGTGCGAACTCATCGATCATCTGCTCCTGCTGCATATCTAACATAGCATCCGGGATATCCATGGATGCATTCTCAATGATCTTATCGATCACCTTATCTTCCTTCTGACGCTTAGCTTCCGTCTCCTTCTTTACCAGTAAGGTCTTCTTAATATCCTCTTTATATTCCTCCATGGTATCGAATTCAGAAGCTTCACTCGCAAATTCATCATCTAATTCCGGAAGCTCGGTAGCCTTAATTGCTTTGATCTCAACCTTGAACAATGCCGGCTTGCCTGCCAGATCCTGTGCCTGATAATCCTCCGGGAAGGTAACATTCACATCCACCTTATCCCCAATGCTCTTGCCAACCAACTGATCCTCAAAGGTATCAATGAAGGAATGAGAGCCCAGCTTCAACGGATAGTCACTGCCCTTACCGCCTTCAAACGCTTCACCGTCAACAAAGCCTTCAAAATCGATTGTAACTTCATCATCCATCTGCGCCGGACGATCCGTTACATCGATCGTTCTGGAGTTCTGCTGCTGAACGCGCTTCAGCTCTGCCTCCATATCCTCATCCGTTACTTCCACAGGAATCTTCTCAATCTCAACACCCTTATATTCACCAAGTGTTACTTCCGGCTTCAAAGCGACCTCAGCAGTAAAAATGAACGGCTTACCCTTCTCGATCTGAGTCACATCAATCTTAGGTCTTGATACGATCTCCAGATCCGATGCTGACATCTCTCTCGGATATGCGTCCTGAATACAGATATTCGCAGCGTCATCATAGAACATTTCCGGACCATAGGCTTTCTCGATAAATGCCATTGGCACCTTACCCTTACGGAAGCCCGGAACAGAGATCTTGCTCTTCTGCTGATTATAAGCAGTTACCATTGCCTTTTCGAATTCCTCTGCAGGCACCTCTATTGTAATCTTGGCCATATTCTTCTCTAACTTCTCAACTGTGTAACTCATGGTATAACATCCTCCTTAAACTATAGGGCTTATATATCTTACTATCATTCTTATTCCTTTTCTTCATCTGCTTAACAGCTTATACAAGATCCTGAATCAAAGTATATCTAAAAGCCCACGATTCTTTAGATTATACCACATAACCCTCCGTAATGTCTAGACTGTTTAGAAAGAAAGATCGAAGAAGAAAAGAGGCAAACATCCACGTTGCCGGATGTTTGCCTCTAACCTTACATTCATGAAGTCCGCTGATTACTTACCAGCCATAGCCTTCATCTGAGCTTCTACAAGCTTCTTGGTCATCTGACCACCAACAGAACCATTCTGTCTTGATGTTAAATCGCCATTATAACCCTGCTTCAGATCAACACCAACCTCAGAAGCACATTCCATCTTGAAACGATTCATAGCATCGCTGTTAGAATACTTACTATTAGACATGATCGCTACCTCCATAATGTTATTTCTGACATACGCCGCATCTGATTCCAAACGGCGTATGCCCTTTGGCGATCATTTGCGTTCGTTGTCTACTAACTATTATTATCATAATCGAGAAAACTATTATGGAAAGTATTGGATAAGCCCAAATCATGATCACACACATGATTTGGGCTTATTACAACGATCATATAAATTTTTATACCTTGTTTTTAAGTACTTTCATTTAAATTCTTTCATTTAATGCCTTCATTACTTAATGAAACGACCTTTCCGAACGATCACGATACCAACACCGATCATAAGCAGCATGACTGCGATCATCAATCCTACAGATGCTTCATCACCGGTCGTCGG
>CACZRT010000045.1 GCA_902783585.1 uncultured Lachnospiraceae bacterium
GATCTGCGCGACAACGGTTTCAAAGATTCCTACGACAGAGGATACCAGAACACCGAGCAGTAATAACACCAACAGCCACGGCAGACGCTTCTTCATACTCTGTCCGGTCTTCTCGTGAAGATCTTCCTCTGCGGTCAAACCGGCGAGCTTAGCATAGTCATCACCCAACTCATCATCGACAACCTCGATGATATCCTGTGCAGTAAAGATTCCCAGGATCCGGTTATCATCGGATAATACCGGAATCGAATCCTCGGCGTAATCGCGGATCTTATCGATACATTCACTGATATTGTCATGCGCCCTCACATACGGATAAGAGGTACTGATCAGGTCCTCCAACTGATCCCCCACCCGGGCGACGATCAGATCCTTTAAGTCAATGGCGCCATAGAAGCGCTCCTTCTCGTCACAGACATAGATGGTTGTAATGTTATCATTTTCTCCCGCCTGCGAAACCAGCTCCCGCATGGCCTGTTTCACGCTCAGATCATTATGAATCAAGATGAAATTGGTCGTCATCTCACTACCGATCTCATCTTCATCATACGACTGCAGCATCTGGATATCCCGGCTGGTCTCATCATCCATCAAGGAAACCAACTGTTCCTGCGTATCATCGTCAATCTCTTCCAACAGATCGACCGCATCATCGGAATCCATGTGCTCGATGATCTTCGCCGCTTTGGCAAGATCGAGCTCCATAACGTACTGCTCGACATCGTCAAAATAGGTGAAGATCTCTGCCACCCGTTCCGGTCCCAGCAGCGGATACAGCCGCTCCCGTTCTTCCGGTTCTAATTGCTCTAATGCTCCCGCAATATCATTATCATGGTAATTATCGAACAGCTCCAGCAATTCATCATCTGTAACCTCTTCACTCCGAATTGCTTTGACCAGTTCTTCAACATAATTCTGTTCCATCGTCCATACCTCCACATGAAAGTAGTCTGCATAGAAATGCAGTCCTTCATTCTTCATCCTGTAATAGAATTATTGATTTGGATTACCCACGATAAAACAGATCTTCTTATCAGAATGACATATCAGAATTCCGGAATATAGGAATATCAAGATATCAGAACATCAGAAAGCTCTGATCAAGAGTGCAAATAAAAACAGGCATCCCCATGAATATCTGCAGCTGATCTATTCCATCGTGCTGTCGACTTCGACCGTGACTGTCACAACTATCCATACGAACGCCTCCTATCTTATACTTCATAACATGATCGTAATCGGATTATGATTCAAATTAGTCTACTGACGTGCTTCCATTATTTCAAATTACGACCCGTTCTTAGTTTACTCGCGTTTTTCAATTTTTTCAATCTTTTTATCTTATTTTTCTATGAATGATCATTCTCTTTTTCGCTATGCGGAATCTCATAATCATCTAAGAAATGATGCTTCATTCCATCCTGCTTGTACGCGATCACCGTGCTTAAGTTCACATTCTCAACGCTTCGGAATATGTTCTTCTCGATCACCGGATCCTGCTCTGCAAGTACGCGGATCAGTTCCTTGATCTCGGCACGCTTCGATCCCTTCTCCGTTCCGCCGCAGGATGCGCAGCTTTCTGTCAGGCGGCAGGCGCAGGCAATGAACTGAAGATGATTATAATCTCTCCAGTGCTTGATGGCATCCTCCCTTACCAGATACAACGGACGGATCAGTTCCATGCCTTCAAAATTCGTACTATGAAGCTTCGGCATCATCGTTTGCACCTGACCACCGTATAGCATTCCCATCAGGATCGTTTCGATCACATCATCATAATGATGACCCAGCGCGATCTTGTTACATCCAAGCTCCTTAGCATGACTGTAGAGATATCCCCGCCTCATTCTCGCGCACAGATAGCACGGGGAATTGCTTTCCGAAGCAACAATATCGAAAATATCCGATTCAAATACCGTGATGGGAACATTTAAGAGCTTGGCATTCTCACAGATTCTCTGATAGTTCACCTCATTATATCCCGGATTCATGACCAGATATTCCACATCGAAATTCTTCCGTCCATGACGTTCCAGTTCCTGAAAGAGCTTGGCCATCAGCATGGAATCCTTACCACCCGAAATACAGACCGCGATCCGATCACCGTCCTGAATCATCTCATATTCATTAATTGCCTGTGTGAATTTCCGCCAGATTTCTTTGCGGAACTTTTTGACGATACTGCGTTCTACCCGCTTACAATACTCTTCCTGACTGAGTTCTTCCCAGTCATCTTCCGCCGCATGTATCTCTTTCTTATCTCTATTATCATCATTATCATTACGAATGAAAGATCCCGTCCGATTCATTCTCTGTAATAAGCGATAATGCGTATATGCACGAAAGCCTCCCTCTACACTGTAGATCCGATATCCCTGCTCCGACAGCTTCTCCGCAGGCTCCTCACTCTTAAGTCCCGTGTAACACAAAAGGAAGATCGGTCGATCGAGCGGCAGCTCCGGTATATGATCATAGAGTTCTTCTATCGCAATATGGATCGCGCCCGGATATGTATCTGCCACATAATCCTCATGACTCCTCACATCGATCACCAGTCGTTCTCCCTCATACCGCTCCATTTCTTCAATTGTGCATACATAACTACCTGGATTCATATATCAACCTTTATGCAAAGGATCCTCAGCACGTAATTGCGAAAGCTTTGCTTCAATTCTATCCTTCACAAGATCAGAGAGTTCTTTCTTATTCAGATCCTGATATTCTTCATATCCGATCGGTGGAAGGAAATGTACCTGTGTTCTGGCAATTCCTATCTGATTCGAGTCCATAGACCGCCATGAGTCATAGATCACAACCGGAACGATCGGCGCTTTGGACTTTAAGGAGCACATAAAGCAGCCGCTCTTAAATTCCTGCAGCTGATTCCGGTTCTTTGTATAACCGCCTTCCGGGAAGATCAGATACCGCTTGCCGTTAGCCACTTCCCTTGCCAGCTCATTCAAGATCTTGATCTGCTCCCGATGCTCTGTCACATGAATGATCTTGGCATCCATCAGGCCCGCTACCTGCTTGGCAATGATCCATTTCGCGGAATCATACCCCCACAACACAGACATGGTCTTCGGATGGCAGTTGATAATGCCTAACGCATCATATTTTCCCTGATGATTAGAATACATAATATAGCCGCCGGCAGCCGGAAGATTCTCCGTTCCGTATGCCTTCGTGACCGTCCATGACAGATGTCTGGTCTTACGGCAGATCTGACGCACCAGCGTATAACGGGTCACTTCATCGTAACGGTCTTTATGCGCGATCATATAATCTGCTTTCGGTATCGTTACAGCCGCATATGGAAGTCCTGTAAGGATTGTTGATATAAATCGAAGCCGAACCATGTTCCTATCGTATCCTTTCTGCTGTTATACGTGCTACGGGTATCTGTAATAAGAGCTTTCGATCGATTCGCCAATTGGCAGAAATGCTCTTATATGCAGACATTTCTGTATTATTGTATCATTTTTTGATAGGAATGTCTTATACATTTTTTATCAAATGCACAAGAGATCCTCCCGCTGTATTCTTAAGAACATAAGAAAACCGCTGTTCGAAGCATCCATGAATATGCACACATACTTCAAACAGCGGTCTCTACGTATATTTGGAAAGGTCCTATATTAGGTTCTAATTCGGTTCTAGCTCAGTGCCTTGAATGCTTCATCCAGATCCTCAATGATGTCGTCAATATTCTCTGTACCGATGGATAAGCGGATCGTATTCGGCTTGATTCCCTGATCTAAGAGCTCGGCTTCATTACACTCGGAATGTGTGGTAGACGCCGGATGGATTGCCAGAGACTTCACATCTGCTACATTCGCAAGCAGGGAGAACAGCTCTAACTGATCAATGAATTCCTGTGCTTTCTTTGCATCGCCCTTGATCTCAAAGGTAAAGATCGAACCGCCGCCATTTGGGAAATACTTCTTATACAATGCCTGCTGCTCCGGATCGTCCGAGATAGATGGATGATTTACATGCTCTACGAGTGGCTGATCCTTCAGGTACTGTACCACCTTCAGGGCATTCTCTACGTGACGCTCTACTCTCAGGGATAAGGTCTCTAAGCCCTGCAGGAAGATAAATGCATGTACCGGTGATAACGTAGAACCGGTATCACGAAGCAGAATTGCACGAATATATGTAGCAAATGCTGCCGGCGCGGTATCCTTTGCGAAGCTGACACCATGATACGATACATTAGGCTCTGTCAGCCATGGGAACTTGCCGCTTGCGATCCAGTCAAACTTACCGCTGTCTACGATCACACCACCGATGGTCGTACCATGTCCGCCGATGAACTTGGTTGCGGAATGCACGACGATATCTGCGCCATACTCGATCGGGCGAACCAGATACGGAGTAGCAAATGTATTATCCACGATCAACGGAATCTTATGTGCATGTGCGATACCCGCAATCTTCTCAATATCTACCACCTCGGAATTCGGATTGCCAAGTGTCTCGATCTCAATCGCTGTGGTGTTGTCCTTGATTGCTGCTTCGATGGCTGCATAATCAAATGGGTCAACGAAGGTTGTTTCGATTCCGTAATCCGGAAGGGTATGTGCCAGCAGATTATAGGTACCGCCGTAGATATTCTTGGCTGCTACAATATGATTACCAGCATGTGCAACTGCCTGGATCGCATAGGTAAGTGCTGCTGCACCGGAGCTGACTGCAAGGGCTGCTACGCCACCCTCTAAGGCAGCAATTCTTGCTTCGAAGGTTCCCTGTGTCGGATTGGTCAGTCGGCCGTAGATATTACCGGCATCCCGAAGTCCGAACCGGTCTGCTGCATGCTCGCTGTTATGGAATACATAAGAGGAAGTTAAGTAGATCGGTACTGCTCTCGCATCGGTAACCGGATCTGCGCTTTCCTGTCCTACATGTAACTGCTTGGTTTCAAATTTGAATTCGCGTTCTGCTCTTGTCTTCTTACTCATAATCTATACCTCATTCTTTCTTTATTATTTTTATTATTCAATCTGACTTATATTCTGATTCTTATTATTGTTTTATTTCTTATATCTGCTTCCTGCCTGTGACGATAACTTTCTCTGAAGTCCTGATCGTCATCTGCTTCTCTGCTGTCTATGCTCCTTCGCACATTCCATCGGTTGAGCGGCACATTCGACAAAGATACTTTGTCCCTATTTTGTTGTAAATCATCATACGCATCAACCTCCCTTGTGAGATAATCTTGTTTTATAACTATGGTTTTTCGTGATCTGTAATCTCTGTTCCGATTACATGGCAATCATAACACGGAGATTCTTTCCTGTAAAATATGGAAAAACAAGAGCCGGCTATAGCCCGAAACTATAACCGACTCGATATAGATAATCATTTTAGAAAACAGATCTTATATCCTCTTTCTAATCTTGAGGTCAAAATTCTTAACCTCAAGATACTGTTCTCACAAATTGTTAATTCTTCTCCACCGTCCGAACCTTATGCTGCTTTGCAACATAGAGCTTCTCATCTGCATACGACAGGGCATCCTCCAGCTCGACCTTCTCTGAGGCTCCGATGAGATACATTCCGATGGATACCGTCACATTATATGCCTTGTCGCTTTTTTTATTGTGGGCGGTAAATAAGGAGTGGATCCGACGTTCTACCGCACTATCCTCCATGTCCTTCTTCATGGTAAGCGCGAAGGAATACTCATCGCCGCCGATCCGTCCGACCACGCCATCCTCACCGATGACCTCCGTCAGAATATCACTGATCAGCTTCAGGGAATAATCGCCCTCTTCATGACCGTATCGGTCATTGATGATCTTCAGATTATCCATATCCACATAGGCGATCAGCGTATCCTGCCCGATCTGATGATTCTGCTCGATCAGCTTCTTGGCTTCCTCTGTATATCCCCGACGGTTATGAATTCCCGTCAGTGAATCCGCCTTGGATAAATGGTCTAATGCGATATTGTTTTCCCGCAGAGATACCAGCATCTCCTCCATTTGCTGCTGGATTTTCTCA
>CACZRT010000046.1 GCA_902783585.1 uncultured Lachnospiraceae bacterium
ATAGAGCTGTCAAAGAAACGGTAGGCGTTCTTGCCGGAGGTCTTGGCTGAGTACATGGCATTATCAGCATTTTTAATGATCTCATCTGAGGTAAGACCATGCTCCGGGAAGATCGCGATACCAAGACTCATGGATACATGCGCGATCTCACCATTTAAGTTGAACGGGGTCTCTACAATGGTGATCAATCTCTTTGCAAAGCTTTCCAGATCCTTTCGTGAGGTGACATGATCACGCAATACCAGGAATTCGTCACCGCCGGTACGTGCCAGGAAATCATCATCCGTCATGAAGGCGGTCAGTTGATCGGATACCTGCTGTAATAACAGATCTCCGTAATCATGACCGAGTGTATCGTTGACGGTCTTGAAATTATCCAGATCGATAAAGAGGATGGCACGTTGATGCTCGGGATTCTTATCATCAAAGACTTCCTTCACGTGATGCATGAAAGCAAGCCGGTTGTTCAGTCCCGTCAAAGCATCCGTAAATGCAAGTTTTTCAATCTTCACATAGTTGGCCTCTAATTCCTCCTGCTTTAATTCCAGTTCCTGCTTCATATCATTTAATTCATTATAGTTGTCGGATATGATGGACATCATTTCGTTGAAATGGTCTGCCAGTTCTCCGAATTCATCCTTACGGTCGATATCACTATGTACTGTCAGGTCGCCATCGGATGCCAGACGCATCTGGTCACGCAGATCCAGGATCGGCGAGGTATATTGCTTTGCCAGTGCCGAACTGGAGAGTATGGTAATGACTAAGAAGACAACGATTACGATGACCAGCACGATCGGTATGGTCTGCAGGATCGACTGATATATGCTGGTATCCTGTTTGATCAGATAGATCCATTGATAGGTTGGCAGAATGCTGTATCCGTATAATTCCGTGGAGAAGAAGCTTCCCTTGGACAGAAAGCCGTGCAGCTCGTCAGAATCACCGGTGAAGCCATTTAACACTGACAGTGCGTCCTGCCGGATGGTGTCATCGTCTAATTGCACACCCAACAGATCATGATCGGAAGCGTCAATGATATAACCATTCGCTGCCTGGGATACAAAGTTATCAAAATACTTTGCGTCAATGCTGGTCACGATACAGCCGACGATGTATTTGTTCTTGACGGATACCGGAGACAGGATGTTCAATGCATTCTCATGATTGTTCAGTGTGGCGGAAGCATTGATCTGCGTATATTCCAGGGTATCGCTGATGTCATCGACATAATAATTGAAGGTGCCGACTAAGGAGGAATCTGTGCTGCATACGACCACGCCGTCCAGAGAATAAACACTGTATATGACATCATTATCGAAGGTTTCTGCAGATTGGATCAGCTTCTCTTCAATCTTGGTACGGCTGTCCACATCATTTAAGAGATCATAATCCGGATCGTTATAACTTTTAAGTAAGAATGATATGATGTCGTTATCGAGCGCAATGGCTTCGCTCTCGACAACCTGTGTGTTTAGCTGTGCTTCAAAGCCCTCCTGATAATTACGGGCTGTAGCCTTAATTGCTTCCTGTGTGATTTTCAGATAATTATTATATGTCAGGATCAGCGCAAGGATCGCGAAGAGAATGATCGGCAATCCGGCAACGATGATCATGGATGTTTGTAGTGATTTACGGATCGACATAGGTTTACTCCTTTGTGGATAGATAGTTATATTATACGAACATTTTCTCTGCAATGCAAGAGCGGAATACACCCTCGGATGTATGTGGAACTACTTGATTTTATTATGATAGTTATGTATAATATTTCTTGTATGGGGTGTAACTTTATTGGAAAGAGGAGAAGGGTATATGTTTGGTATTTATTTTGGAAAGTACCTGGAAGAGAAGGGTGTTATTACAGAAGACCAATATATTGAGATATTAGAGGAACTGACTCTGGCCAGATTACGGCTTGGAACAATGGCAGTTCTGAAGGGTATCATGTCAGAAGCTCAGGCCGATGAGGTAAATCAACTGCAGAAGCTTCAGGATCGCAGATTCGGTGATATTGCGATCGAGAAGGGATATCTTACCGATGAACAGGTCGGAGTACTTCTTAAGCTGCAGGGAGATCAATATCTGCTGTGTATCCAGGTTCTGACAGATCGGAATCTATTATCCTTGGAACAGATACAGAAGCATATTCAGGCCTATAAGAGAGAAGGGCAGTTCAGTGCATTGGAATTGGATGCATTGAAGAGCGGTGATCTGGATCGGATCATTCCGATCTTTACCAGAGAAGCGTCGATTCCTCCGGTGATGCGGGATTATATGGCATTAATGGCGAGGAATGTTGTCCGCTTTATCAGTGGAGATCTCCGGTTAGAGCCTGCACAGAGGATCAATGATTATCGAAGCGATTATATGGCAGCGCAGGTAATGAACGGCGAATTCAAATTGCTGGTGGGGATCGCGGGAGACCGCAGCGCATTTTTACGGGCGGCGTCAATCTTCGGTCAGGAGCGGTTTACCGAGATCAATGAAGATTCTCTGGATTCCATGTGTGAGTTCATTAATTGCAGTAATGGATTGTATGCCAGCAGGATGTCCGAGGATGATGTGGAGTTGGAGCTTTCTCCTCCGGAGATGTATAAGAGGGAGGTCAGATTGTGGACAGATGGACCGATGTATCTGATCCCGATGTACATAAGCGATCGAAGGCTGGATCTTGTCATCTGTCTGGAATCCAAGTGGCATTTAACAAGTGAAGTATAACGAGGTATATGGCATGGCAAATATATTGATTGTAGATGATTCTAGAACTTCGCGAAAAATCCTGCGTGGAATTCTTGAGAGTGCCGGATTCACAATTGTTGCAGAGGCGACCAATGGTGTAGAAGGGTATGATAAGTATGTGGAATTCCGGCCGGATATCGTGACGATGGATATTACGATGCCGGTATTAGACGGACTTGGCGGATTAAAGAAGATCAAGGAGACGTATCCGGAGTCGAAGGTGGTCATGGTGACGGCAGCCGGTCAGAAGAACAAGATGGTGGAAGCCATTCAGGCAGGCGCGGATGATTTTATTCCGAAGCCATTTGATTCTGAAGAGCTGGTAGCAACCTTGAAAAGAGTAATTGATGAATAGTTCATTTTGACAGAGTACACATGGGGCTGCCCAGAGCAGATAGAAGAAGGATCTGTAACTGGAACAGCCTCTTTCACATTTTTTGTTAGGAAGTGGAGATATGATCGATACCGTAGTTTCATTTGAAATGCTGGTCGAAGAAGTTATGCAGATCAAGAAGAATCGGCTTGCACCGGATGAATGCACCGGGCAGGAACGGCGCTTGTGCATTGCCACCGGCAGCCATGGCGATGAGCTGAATGGGCAGTATATCTGTTATCAGGTCATCCGCCGGATCAAAGAGAACTTTGGAAATCTGACAGGGATCGTGGATGTATACCCGGCGATGAATCCGCTTGGTCTTGATTCACAGACCCGTAATTTTCCCTTGGTAGACGTAGATATGAATACGGTATTTCCGGGGGATGAGGACGGAGTCATTATTGATTATACGGCATCGAAGCTGATCAAGGATATGGCAGGCGCGGATTTCTGTCTGGATCTGCATTCCAGCAACGCCCTGATCCGTGAGATTCCGCAGGTACGGTTGAATGATGATGTGGCAGAGACGGTCATGCCTTATGCCAGATTGTTGAATACGGAGCTCGTATGGATCCATCCATCCACCAGTGTTCGTCCGGGAAGTCTGTCCTATGCCCTGAATGCCATCGGTGTGAAGACAATGGTGGTCGAAGCAGGCGCGGCGCTTCGGATCGATTATGAATACTGTGAGCAGATTGTAGATGGAATCTTCTCTCTGATGAAGCATCTGGGTATCTGGCAGGGAGAAGTGGCTGAGATCCGTACGCCGATCCTTGCGACAGATGGGGAGATCAGCTTTGTGAATGCGGAAAGCAGCGGAATGTTCGTTCCGAATATCAAGCATAATATGTGGGTGAAGAAGGGAGAGAAGATCGGAACCATTGTGGATGTCATTACCGGTTCGGAAGAGGAACGGGTATTTGCACCATGCAACGGACTGGTCTTTACCTTCCGGGAGTATCCTGCGATTGAGGAGGGGGCTTTGATCGCCCGGATCTATGGAGGTGAGCGTTCATGAACAAAGAGGTGATCTTCCATATGACAACCCCGTTTCGGGGAGAATATACGATTGTAGGATATCGGTTTGGACATGGTGAACCGGAGGCCTGTATTATCGGAGCCATGCGTGGAGATGAATTCCAGCAGCTTTATATGTGCTCCCAATTGGTGGCAAAGCTGGAACAGATCGAGAGTAAGAACGGGATCGTAGCGAATAAGGAGATCCTTGTTATTCCGTCCTTAAACTATAATTCTATGAATGTGGGAAAGCGGTTCTGGGTGTCGGACAGCACGGATATCAATCGTTCGTTCCCGGGGAATCCGGAGGGACCGGCTACCAGCCGGATCGCAGCAGCGGTCTTAAATCGTGTGCAGGAATACCGTTATGGGATTCAGTTTGCAAGCTTCTATATCAGCGGTGATTTTATACCGCATGTCCGGCTGCTGGATGATAATACGGAAAGCACCAGTCTGGCCAATCTGTTTGGCATGCCGTATATCCTGACGGCATCCAAGCGGTCCTTTGACGTGACGACGCTTAATTATAATTGGAGACAGAAGGGAACAAGTCCATTTTCCGTATACACCGGAACGACGGAAACCATTGATGAAGAAATGGCGAATCAAGGGGTCTCATCGGTACTTCGCTTCTTGACCAGAATGGGAATTGTCAAGTATCATCTTCATGGCGGATACATCTCTTCCATTGTGGAAGAGGATGACCTTCTGCCGATCCGTGCAGATATGCCGGGCTTCTTCCGACCGAAGGTAGCCGTGGGTGTAGATGTGGTCCGGGGACAGCTGTTAGCGGAGATCGTAGATCCATACCGTGGAGATGTCATATCCCGTCTTGTAGCACCTAGTGACGGTGTGATATTCTATCATCAGATCAAACCAATGGTCTTCCAGAATTCTGTTGTCTTCCGGATGATCCGGAAAATCCATAGTTGATCTGTGGGCGATAGAGACAGATATAGGAATTATCATCAAACAGAATGTTAATTTGAAGAATAAAAAATTTGAAGAATAAAAAGCAAGATACATAAGGAGGCTGTTATGAGCAAAGTAAAGCGAATCTATGTGGAGAAGAAATCCGATTATGCAGTCAAGGCAGCAGAGCTGTATGCAGAAATCAAGGATTATCTTGGAATCACGGTGAAAGGAGTCCGCGTATTAGTCCGGTATGATATTGAGAATCTGTCACAGGATACCTATGAGCGTTCTCTGGGCACGGTATTCTCAGAGCCGCCGGTCGATATTTTATATGAAGAGGATTTCAAACTCTCGGATTCGGAGACAACCTTCAGTGTGGAGTATCTCCCGGGACAGTTCGATCAGAGAGCGGATTCTGCAGAGCAGTGCGTCAAGCTGTTAAATGAGAATGAGGAGCCGGTAATCCGTTCCGCAACGACGTATGTAATTGATGGCGCATTAACAACCGAAGAATTAGAGAAGATCAAAAAGCATTGTATCAATCCGGTGGATTCCAGAGAGGCCTCTTCTGCAAAGCCGGATACGCTGGTGACGGTATTTGACGAGCCTGCCGATGTGAAGATCTTTGACGGATTTCAGAATATGGCGGAGCCGGAATTCAAGGCGTTATATGATAGCCTTGGACTGGCTATGACTTTTAAGGATTTCCTGCATATTCAGAATTATTTCAAAAATGAGGAGCACAGAGATCCTTCCATGACCGAGATCCGTGTGCTGGATACCTATTGGTCCGATCACTGCCGTCATACCACATTTTCTACAGAGCTTACGAATATTACCTTTGAAGACGGATATTATAAGCAGACGATCGAGGGAAGCTTTGACCGGTATCAGGCGGATCGTCAGGTGATCTACAAGGATCGGAATGACAAGTTCATCTGTCTGATGGATATTGCCCTGATGGGTATGAAGAAGTTAAAAGCAGACGGCAAGCTTGCCGATCAGGAAGAGTCTGATGAGATCAATGCCTGCAGCATCGTGGTTCCGGTGGAGGTAGACGGACAGACGGAGGAGTGGCTTGTCAGCTTCAAGAATGAAACTCATAATCATCCGACGGAGATCGAGCCATTCGGTGGTGCTGCTACCTGTCTGGGCGGCGCGATCCGAGATCCGCTTTCCGGACGTTCCTATGTCTATCAGGCAATGCGGGTTACAGGTGCTGCCGATCCGACGAAGTCCTTATCGGAGACCTTAGAAGGTAAGCTTCCACAGAGAAAGATTGTAACGGAATCTGCTCATGGATACAGCTCCTATGGTAATCAGATCGGACTTGCTACCGGTCTGGTTAATGAGATCTATCATCCGGATTATGTGGCAAAGCGTATGGAGATCGGTGCTGTTATGGGCGCTGCTCCAAGACGGTGTGTCATTCGTGAGAACTCCGATCCGGGAGATAAGATCATATTACTCGGCGGACGTACCGGCCGGGACGGCTGCGGCGGCGCAACCGGCTCTTCCAAGGCACATACCGTGGAATCCATTGATACCTGCGGCGCAGAGGTACAGAAGGGAAATCCTCCGACAGAGCGTAAGATCCAGAGATTGTTCCGTCGGGAAGAGGTGGCTCATCTGATCAAGAAATGTAATGATTTCGGCGCCGGCGGCGTATCGGTTGCCATCGGTGAGCTGGCAGCGGGCTTACAAGTAAACTTAGATTTAGTCCCGAAGAAATATGCAGGTCTGGACGGAACGGAGCTTGCAATCTCCGAATCACAGGAGCGTATGGCGGTTGTCGTAGATCCGAAGGATGTCGATCAGTTCTTACGTTATGCGGATGAGGAGAACTTAGAGGCTATCGTTGTAGCGACAGTAACAGAAGAACCGCGGCTTGTTCTGAACTGGAGAGGCAGAGAGATCGTGAATCTGTCCCGTGCATTCTTAGATACGAACGGTGCCCATCAGGAAACGAATGTAGTAGTAGAAATGCCGGACAAGGAAGCTAATTACTTTGCATCCGTTCCGGAGATAACAGATATTAAGAAGACATGGCTTGCAACCCTGTCGGATCTGAATGTATGCTCTCAGAAGGGGCTGGTGGAGATGTTTGACAGCTCCATCGGAGCAGGCAGCGTTACTATGCCGTATGGCGGTATCTATCAGCTGACGCCGACACAGACCATGATCGCGAAGCTGCCGGTGCTTAAGGGCAAGACCGACACAGTGACGATGATGAGTTATGGCTATGATCCGTATCTGTCCAGCTGGAGTCCGTATCACGGAGCCATCTATGCGGTGATCCATTCTGTAGCGAAGATTGCGGCTTCCGGCGGAGATGTCAGCAAGATCCGATTCACCTTCCAGGAGTACTTTGAACGTTTGGGAGAGAAGCCGGAGAGATGGGGCAAGCCGATGGCAGCCCTGCTTGGTGCGTATGATGCGCAGATTGGGCTTGGGCTTCCTTCCATCGGAGGTAAGGATAGTATGTCCGGCTCCTTCAATGATATCGATGTTCCGCCGACTCTGGTATCCTTTGCGGTCGATATTGCTAAGGCAGAGAATGTGATCACGCCAGAGCTTAAAAAAGCCGACAACCTGCTGATCAAGATTGATATTCCGAGAAATGAATATGATGTACCAAAATACGAGCATGTGCTTTCGGTATATGCAGATATCTACCGTGCAGCCTGTGCCGGCAAGATCCAGTCTGCCTATGCAGTCGGATATGGCGGTGTCATAGAAGCGGTCAGCAAGATGGCGTTCGGTAATAAATTAGGTGTAAAGCTGGAAGGTATCTCGAAGGAGGTTCTTACGGCTAAGGATTATGGTTCTATCATCATTGAGATTGAAGAGAACGAGCTGTCTGAAATCGGTGTAGAAGGTACTGTGATCGGACGTGTTACCGATGACGCAGCATTTACTTATATCGGAGAAGGACAGACGATCACCATCTCTATGGACGAAGCGCTTAACTCATGGACAAAGACCTTGGAGAAGGTATATCCGACACAGTCCGGTGTGAAGCAGGAGAAGATCGAGACGAAGCTCTATGATGCCAAGGAAATCTATGTGTGCAAGCATAAGACTGCAAAGCCGCGGGTATTCATTCCGGTATTCCCGGGAACAAACTGTGAATATGATTCGGCAAAGGCATTTGAACGTGCAGGGGCAGAAGCTCATGTGGCAGTATTTAAGAATCTTTCCGCACAGGGTATCAGGGATTCTGTAGAATTATTTGTAAAAGAGATCCGCGAGGCGCAGATTATCATGTTCCCGGGCGGCTTCTCTGCCGGTGATGAACCGGATGGCTCCGGCAAATTCATTGCGACAGCATTCCGGAATGCCAAGATTCAGGAAGAGGTTATGAAGCTTATCAATGAGCGGGATGGATTAGTGCTTGGTATCTGTAATGGATTCCAGGCAGTGATCAAGCTGGGACTGGTTCCGTACGGCGAGATCCGGCCGCAGAGCGAGACCTCTCCGACACTGACGATGAACAGTATCGGCCGGCATCAGTCCAAGATGGTCTATACGAAGGTGGTAACGAATAAGTCGCCTTGGCTTCGGAAGGCAGCACTTGGCGGTGTCTATGTGGTTCCGGCGTCTCATGGAGAGGGACGCTTCGTAGCGAACAAGGAATGGATCGATAAGCTCTTTGAAAATGGGCAGGTTGCAACCCAGTATGTGGATGTGGACGGTAATCCGACCATGGTTGAGGATTATAATATCAATGGTTCTTATCAGGCAATCGAAGGAATTACCTCGCCAGATGGACGGGTGCTTGGCAAGATGGCACATTCGGAACGTCGTGACAACGCGGTTGCTGTCAATATCTACGGCGATCAGAACCAGCTGATCTTCGAGTCGGGCGTAGAGTATTTTCAGTAAGCCGTTGTGACACATATATCACAGGATATGTGCAGAACGGGTTCGTAACGCATGATGGGATATGGCTATTATAGATGCGGTTATAGATGTTATTGTAGATGCTATTACAGATTAGGAAGCGATACAAATGAGTCAATATAAGGACAAGGAACTGAATCGGCTACTGTCGGAATCAGATGATATACTAGCGGATCTGAATCTGAATCAGTATGAAACTCCGGAAGAGGAACGGGCACGCAAGGCGAGAGAGGCGGAGGCCCGCCGGCTGGAGGAAGAACGTCTTCTTCAGGAGGAGTTGAATCGCCGGGAGCGGGAACGTCGGGAACAGGAGCAAAAAAAGTCTGATCAGGAGGGACCGGATCAGGACGAGAGGTGTCTGCATAAGGAGATTAGAACCAGGGAAGAGCAGCAGGAAAACCATCGAAGCAGACATAAGGATAAACAATCTGACAGACGACAGGAAAGGTCACAGGATCTGTCAGAGGATATTCAGGCTATCATGCAGGAAAACGCTGTAGAAGCGCGACAGAAAGACGGAGCAGGGGAGACGGTACTTCAAGAAGAAGCAGAAGGACCAACACTCCAAGAAGAAAAAACACTTCAAGAAGAAACAGAAAATGTAGAAGAAGCTGCATTTCAAGCTGAAGTTGGAGAAGCGATTCAAGAAGGAACGGAAAAAGCGGAAGAAGTTGAAAAATCAGAAGCCCGAGAAGGAGTAGGAGAATTACTTCAAGAAGGAACGGAAAAAGCAGAAGAAACA
>CACZRT010000047.1 GCA_902783585.1 uncultured Lachnospiraceae bacterium
CGTGCTTTCACCCTTGTCAAAATGCTTGCGGATATTGTCGATATCTTCGGTCGTTCCGCCGCCATGATCGGACGGATCGCGGAATTCGCCCTGCTCCACCAACCGCAAAAATGCATCTACGACATCCGGTGTCAGCTGCGTACCGGATACTTCCTTCATGATCGATACGACCTTCTCAAAGTTCATCCGCTTCCGGTATGGACGATCGGAGTACATTGCGTCAAAGGTATCTGCTGCAGCTATGATCTGTGCCACACGCGGGATCTCATCTCCCATCAGCCCCCTCGGATAACCCTTGCCATCCGGCCGCTCATGGTGAGCGCCTGCACCGATCGCCAATTCCGGCATGATCGTAATATCCCGCAGTGCATTATAACCAAGTCTTGTATGAGATTTGATGATATCGAATTCCTCATCCGTAAGCTTGCCCTGCTTATTTAAGACCTCCGGTGGAATACCGATCTTACCGATATCATGCAGCAGAGCGATATTATAATATTTCTCCACTGTCTCTTCATCATAGCCTAATTCCTTGGTAAGCATTGCCGTATATTTGGCCACGCGCACAGAATGACCGTTGGTATAACGATCCTTCATATCTATCGTCTTCGCAAAGGCTCTTGTGATCTCACGGATCAATGCCCGCTGTTCTTCTTCCTTCTTCTGTATCGCCTTCAGCTTGCGCCGTACGATCAGACTGACGATCTCGGCAAGCAGCAGCACTCCTACTATCACGCAAAGAATGTTGAACCACAGCATCTCATAGAGCTTCTCTTTCTTCACGATCTGAACAGACAAGGTCTTGCTGCTGTTCCCCATCGGATCTTGAAGCTGCATGATGAAATGATAGGTTCCGCCCCGCAGGTTCGTATAGTCCAAGGCACTAAGCTCACTGCGGGGGACCGTCGTCTGTGTCTCATCAAATCCATTCAGATAATAGGTTACCTGTGGATTCATAAGCGTATAATTATATACATAGCTGTAGATCGTCAGTCGCTTGACCTTCGCCGGAATCTCATAATTGCCGGAAGCATCCGGAAAGATCCGTTCTCCATCCGCATCTACATACGGCACTGCCATCTTCAGATCATCCACTTTCTCAAACGGACGCTCGATATTCACCTTGGAAACACCCGTGCTTCCGGAAATGTACAGATCACCGTCCTCGGTTACTTCACTGTAGGAATTCGCCGTCGGAGTGCAGGACAATCCATTATCTCTTCCATAGAAGATCGGTGTGATCTCATCATCCTCGATCAGCTCATCGGCAGTTGTCACGTAGATTCCGTTACTGCTTAAGACCCACACTTCTCCCTTACTGTTCTCATAGAGATCATAATTATTCGAATACGGGAAATCCTGAATCATTGTCACCTTATAATCGGCATCCAGATAGGACAGTGAATTACTGGTGACGATCCAGTACACATTCTGCTTTACTCCCGGCTTGATCCGCATGACTATATCCGAACTAAGCCCCGAATCCGTATTAATATGCAGGAATCGGTCCTCACCAATTACATAAATACCATCCCCATCCGATCCGATCAGCATATCACCGTTCTCGGCTTCTGTTACCGTCAATATCTCTGTATTATTAATTCCATCCTCTTCATTGTAGACATGCTCCACCTGATCTTCCCGGATCAGTGCCATACCACCTCTGCAGGCCGCCATAATGGAGCCATCCTTCCGCTCATATACAGCCCGGATACGATTTGACGGCATACCATCTGCCGAAGTAAAGCAGGTTGTCACACCATTATCATATCTTATCAAACCATAATCGCTATAGGTGGAGATCCAGATCTGATCCTTGCTGTCCCGAATAATCGAACGGATCCGGCAGCCGTCAAGAAGGGAGATCAGATTCTGCTCATTTTTTATATCTGCATTCTCATCCGTCTCACCGTCCTCTTCCTTTGAAGCCGCAAGCATATCCTCGCCCGACGCAGAGACAAGCTTGGTGATTGGAAGACTCCTTACGGTCTTATTCTGTGATAACACAGTCAGCCCGTTATCCGTACCAATATATAGATATCCATCCTGCACACAGGTGGAGTTCACAACCGTAGAATCCAATCCGTATCGATCAAATACGTCCATGAACTGATTCGGGACGATCTTCATGACACCCTGACGGGAGGAGGTAAACCACAGATTACCCTCATAATCCACCATCATACGGTCAACGGAATTATTCATCGGTATATTTTCAAGAACCTTGACTTTTCCGTTCTCAACCATACCGATTCCGTTATCTGCGCATACCCAAATCTGATCACCCAGAAGCTCCACAGAATCCATATAGGCAAGCGGTGATACATCAATCGTATCAACAAGCTTGATTCCATTCGTAAAATCCACATGATAGATCTCCGATTGCTCCGTTCCGAAATACACATATCCCGAAAGATTCAGATCCGGAGTTACGGAGAGGATCCCATTAAGCCCCAGATCCGTGCTCTCATAAAAGCCTGTGATCTGTCCATCCCGGATCATGACAACCGCACCGTCCTGTGTGACACCATAGATCACGCCATCCGGTCCGATCCGCAGCTCTCGCATGAACCGGTCCTTGATCCTTGTATCATCTATCATGTGAAGCGTTAATTCCTCATCAACAACAGCAATTCCCTGTGTTGTACCAATATAGATATCGCCGTCCGGAGCTTCCACGATCGACCGTATCGATAATGAGGTCAGACCTTCCGCCTTCTTGAACATATGGAGCTCACCCTTCTCCATCAGAACAACACCGCTGTCGTTGGTTCCGATCCACAGATGATCCTGACTATCTACAAAGAGACATACCACACTGCCGATTCCCGTAGTGGAATCAAACCGTTCAAAGGTATTGCCATCATAGCGGATCAGTCCACTATAGCCTCCGATCCAGATAAAGCCTTCAGAAGTCTCTGCGATCGCATTCGCCTCCGAGGTTGGGAGACCATTTGTATTATCATACAGTACCGCCGAATAGCCCTCGCTGTCTCCGGTCGGGTCCACCATGATCACATCCTCCGCAGAATCCTCCTGCAGAACGATCTCCTCTTCCGAAGCGGAAGCTATACTGCCATCCTCACCGGATTCCATTCCGGCATCCGCATCCATAGCAAGCGCCGGTGAAGGAAGTATGAGAGATCCTGCAAACAATGCAAGAGAACCAATCAGGCAGATCCCTCTCCTCCATATGTAATTATTTGTGATTTTTCTCAACTTCATACGACCAATACCCATTCATATTATTATAAGAAACCATACTGCTTTTATTATCCCATTTCAGACATCAAATGTCAAACCATAAGAACGCAAACGAGATACATTTTCCTCAAATATGAATTCCTACGCCATTCCCTTCTAAATACAAATCTTTCCACTCTTTACATCTTGAAAAAGTCTGTTATAATAAATAAGTACTTTTTTTGATAAAATATGTCATTTTACGCCGGTAATCCCTTAAAAATCAAGGAATACCGC
>CACZRT010000048.1 GCA_902783585.1 uncultured Lachnospiraceae bacterium
CCAAAGAGGATCATGGCCATCATCAGATCCGGTTTACTGGCGATAACGATGAAGATATAGCCGATGAGAAAGAAGATCAGCAGGATCAATGCAGTTGTCTTCCAATAGCGGTCGCGCTTGCTGCCGCTGGATAATACATCGTGGGTGGTATGAAGAAATATCGCATATCGTACAATGTTGGATATCATGATTGCGATGCCGATAATAATTAGAATAGTAATTGCGATCTTCATGGGTTTCACAGCTCCTTGTGGGATGTTCTGCCATTTGACATGCCTCAGAATGGCATATATAAACGGGTTTTCATTCCTTCTAAAATAAGTACTTTACATTATATTATTTTTTATGATCAAATTCAATACTTACATACTTAACCTATTGATATAATAGGTCTATATGAATGAGAGATAAAAAGGCTCTCCGAATGAGAGAAACTGTAAGAAATTGATAATTACAGAGTTGTTCAAATGTGTTATAATGTTACACGATTATTGCTGATATGCGAAGAACTCTATGATTTCTTGGATATCAATAGATGATTTATGTAGGAGAATAGAACGGAGAGGTTATGGATACAGTAGAATTGATCGCCCCTTGCCATTTTGGATTGGAATCCGTCTTAAAACGGGAGATTCAGGAGCTGGGGTATGAAATCATACAGGTGGAAGACGGAAGAATCACATATCGGGGTGATATGGCGGCGATCCTCCGGTCAAATGTATTTATCCGGACGGCAGAACGGATCATGGTGAAGATCGGGAGCTTTACGGCCAAGAGCTTTGATGAGCTGTTCGAACAGACCAAGGCACTTGCATGGCAGGAGTATCTGCCGAAGGATGCGAAGTTCTGGGTGTCGAAGGCATCGACGAAGAACAGCACCTTATACAGTGCCTCCGATATTCAATCCATTGTGAAGAAGGCAATCGTTGAGAAGCTGAAGACTATATATCATGTGAATTGGTTTGAGGAGACCGGGGCGGAGTATCCGATCCGGGTATTTATCAATAAGGATGTGGTAAGCATTGCCATAGATTCCTCCGGCGTATCTCTGCACAAACGGGGATACCGGCAGCTGGTGGGCAAGGCGCCGATCTCAGAGACTCTGGCGGCGGCTTTGATCCTGCTGACACCGTGGAATCAGGATCGGGTTCTGATCGATCCATTTTGCGGAAGCGGAACCTTTCCGATTGAGGCAGCGATGATCGGCGCACGGATCGCTCCGGGAATGAAGCGGAGCTTTACGGCAGATCAATGGAAGAATCTTGTGTCGGAACAGAGCAGGACGCAGGCGATAAAAGAAGCAGAGGATATCATGCTCCGGGATCTGAAGATGACGATTCAGGGCTATGATATCGATCATAGCATTGTCAAATGCGCGATGCAGAATGCTGCCGCTGCAGGGGTCGGAGAGCAGATCCATTTTCAACAGCGGAGCATCGCAGAGCTGAATTCGCCGAAGAAATATGGATTCATCATTACGAACCCGCCTTATGGTGAGCGGCTGGAGGAGCGGGAAGAGCTGCCGGGCTTATACCGGATGATGGCAGAGAGCTTTGACCGCCTGGATACCTGGTCCAAATATATCATTACGTCCTATGATGAGGCGGAGAAGTATCTGGGACGCAAGGCAACGAAGAACCGTAAGATCTATAATGGTATGATTAAGGCATATTATTATCAATATATGGGTCCGAAGCCCCCGAAGAAAAGGGAGAATTCTGATTCATGAAAGAGTAGGTTCATTCGGAAGAATTGTAAGAAAGGAAGTTGTGACCGTTGAAGAAATTCTGGATTGCTGCGGCAGCAGTCATGGTCGTAATATTCATAATCGTATCCTTCACGTCCCGGCCGGATGTGCAGATCATCCGGAACGGAAACAGTAAGAAATATGCGTCGGAATTCGTCCAGGATCTTGCGGATATGAACAACAAGAAGGGTGTTCATATCTATGTGGAGGAGGAGGAGATCTCGTTTCTGGATCAGAATCCGTACGTCAGCAGCAGGGGAAGTCTGATGTTCCCGCTGGATTTTCTGACGGATACTTTTAACTGCTCCACGCAGATCTATGACAGCGGTAATATCCTGATCGAGAAAGGAACGAATTCTATCAGTCTGTATACCAACAGCGCATCTGCGAGGATTAACGGAACCATTATTGAAATGTCGGATAAGGTACAGTTGGAAGACGGCGTGCTCTATGTTCCGATTGCGGATATTGCCGAGTATATCAACTATTATTTCTCTATGGATTATAGTACGGCTGATGTTACGATGTCGCAGATCACAGAAGAGGTGAAGCTTCCTGAACGGTATGACATGCGGGAATTGGGAAGAGTCACTCCGATCCGGGATCAGGGCTTATACGGCACCTGCTGGGCATTTGCTTCGCTGGCGGCATTAGAGACGACGCTGACACCGAAGGAGAATCTGGTGTTCTCTCCGGATCACATGACACTGTCCAACAGCTTCCATCTAACCCAGAATGACGGCGGTGAATATACCATGGCGATCGCGTATATGGCAAGCTGGCAGGGACCGGTGTATGAATCCGACGATCCTTACGGAGACGGCGAGACCAATGATCAGATTCCGGCAAGAAGACATCTTGAGGAAGC
>CACZRT010000049.1 GCA_902783585.1 uncultured Lachnospiraceae bacterium
CAGAAGATCGTTGTGAAGCTTATCAGCTTCTATATGGAACCGATCGCAGAGGCACAGACTCGTTATAACGTGGAGTCTACCCATGCAATGAACCAGATCCGTCTGTTCCATCTGCAGATGGAGAGTGATCTGGAGGAACTGAACATAACAGAACGGTCGTCCTCGTATGATCTGATCCGGACGATCCGGGAGATGGAGAATAAGATGACACTGATGCAGCAGGAGCTTGACGATACGAAGAAGGAGCTGCACCGATTACAGGGAATCACGGAGAATGAGGCGGCTGCCCCAAGTGCTCCCGGAGAACAGAAGGGAATGGATATATCATGAAGATCTATCAGATGCTTCCGGTTCTGTCCTATGGAGATGCCATCGGGAATGACACCATTGCCCTGCATCACATCTTAGAAGAGGCCGGATATGAGACACATGTATATGCGGAGCAGGTCGACAGGCGTATGCCGAAGGAGGCCTGCAGTGAATTATCCGGGCTGCCGCAGATCGATCCGGAGGATGTAATCCTATATCATTTATCCACAGGCTCAGAGCTGAATTACGGTATGCTGACCTATAACTGCCGGGTGATCGTGATCTATCATAATATCACACCGCCGCAGTTCTTTAATGGCTATAATATGGAGGCCTATAAGAACTGCCGAAGAGGGCTCGCGGCGGCAAGATTCATGAAGACGAAGGTGGACTATGCGCTGGCGGATTCGGCATATAACCGGGAAGAGCTGCTTAAGATGGGCTTTCAATGTCAGGTGGATGTGCTTCCGATCCTGATCCCATTTACGGATTACGATCAGACGCCTTCCCAGAGTATTATAGAGAAGTACCGGGACGGAAGAACGAATATCATCTTCACGGGACGAGTTGCACCTAACAAGAAGCAGGAGGATGTCATCGCCGCATTTGCCGCCTATAAGAAGCATTACGATGCGGATGCCAGACTGATCCTTGTGGGAAGCTATGCAGCAATGCCGCGATATTATGAACAGCTGAAGCAGTATATCGAACAATTAGGCGTCCGGGATGTGATCTTCACCGGTCATATACCATTTGATGAGATCCTGGCATATTATCATGTGGCGGATGCTTTCCTGTGCATGAGCGAACATGAAGGCTTCTGTGTTCCGCTGGTAGAAGCTATGTATTTTAAGGTTCCGATCCTTGCCTATGACAGCACGGCGATCGCGGATACCTTAGGCGGAAGCGGATTCCTTGTGGAGGAGAAGACACCGGAGCTGATCGCAGGTGTGTTATCCAGAATCCTTACAGATCCATCTCTGAAGGAACAGATCCTTAAAGGGCAGCAGGAGAGGCTTGCCGACTTTGATCACGGAGTGATAAGGGAACAGTTCTTCCGGTATCTGAATGACTTTCTGGAAGGTAAGAAGGAGGCGTGAGAGTCATGAAAGTAGGTTTTGTAACGCCTTGGTATGGTGAGAATATTCCGGGTGGCGCGGAAATGGCATTACGGGGAATCAGCCGTCATCTCATGGAGGCCGGTGTGGATGTCGAGATTCTGACGACCTGTGTGAAGGATTTTAACTCCGATTGGAATGTGAATTATCACAAAGCAGGCTGCAGCGATTCGCAGGGAATGCCGGTTCGGAGATTCAAGGTACGCAAACGGAATCAGAGCGTGTTCGACAGTGTGAACGGCAAGCTGATGCGGGGAATGTCGATTTCCGAGACAGAGGAGCAGCTGTTCATACAGGAGATGGTGAACAGCACGGATCTCACACGCTATATCCGGGAGCATAAGGAAGAATATGATATCTTTGTCTATATCCCGTATATGTTCGGAACTACCTATTACGGAATTCTCGAATGTCCGGAGAAATCCGTCATGATCCCGTGCTTTCACGATGAGGCGTATGTCTATCTGAAGATCTTTCGGGAGCTGTATTCCCGGGTCGGCGGAATGGCTTTCAATGCCCTGCCGGAGCAGGAGCTGACCAGACGGGTCTATGATACGGACCATGTGATCCAGAGTGTTCCCGGCTTGGGACTGGATACGGATATTGCCGGAGACGAAGCCCGTTTTCGTGAGAAATATAAGATACAGGATCCGTATATCCTCTATGCAGGCCGGAAGGATAAGGGTAAGAATGTGCATACCCTGGTGGTCTATTACAGTGAATATCTGACCAGACATCCGGATTCGGATCTGAAGTTGGTACTGATCGGAGGCGGTAAGATCGAGCTTCCGGAAGGCGTAGAAGACAATATCTATGATCTCGGATTCTTAGATATTCAGGATAAATATGATGCTTATGCCGGGGCTGCTTTCCTATGTCAGCCATCGCATAATGAAAGCTTCTCCTTCGTGATCATGGAGAGCTGGCTGTGCCACCGTCCGGTTCTGGTATCGGATGCCTGTGAGGTCACGAAGCGATTTGCCCAGATTACCAATGGGGGCTTATATTTCAAGGATTATTTTGAATTCGAAGGATGTACGGATTATTATCTGAACCATCCGGACGAGGCGCACATCATGGGAGAGCAGGGACGGAGGTTCGTTCTGGATAATTTCACATGGGATGAGGTCGTCCGCAAATACATCGAGCTCTTTGAACAGGTGATCGCGGCGAACA
>CACZRT010000050.1 GCA_902783585.1 uncultured Lachnospiraceae bacterium
ATGCGGCTGACTACGCATCGCCAACCTTGCATTACCCGTCATTATCCGATATCATATCTATAATACCTCTATTTCCATACTTGAAAGGACAGTGCTTTCATGAAGAACGGACATTATAATAAGACGGCCAGACAGATCAAGCTCTATTACTGCTTCTCAACTAACAGAGAATTATCCGCCCGTAATCTGATGCTGGGGACCGGGATCAAGAGCAGACGCACCTTCGAGCGGGATATCACCGACCTTCGCGACAGCGGGTTAATGCATGCAGTCTATGACAGGCACAGCAGGCGATACAAGATATCCCAATGCGAGTTTAACGAGGAAGTCACAGGAGCAAGAAAAAAGCGTCTGAAGCATCTTTACAGACTTGGGACTCTTCTGTTCGGATTAACCATCATGGATATTGATGATTATGCAGAGGAGTTAGACATGTTAGAGGAGAATGCCGAGGAAGACCCGGAACATGTGAAAGGCGGCATACTGCCTGATATCGCGGCAGAGTATGAAAATCTCTTCCCCGGATTGAGCAAACGGACCCAGCAAAGAGATTTTCAAATCCTTAACAGCGCAGGAGATAATGCCCCTCTTCAAAACGAAATACTTAATCCCTTTGATTTTCAGATCATATATAACAAAAAGTATAAAACCTACGTATTGATCGGCTATGATCAGGATTACTGATATGGTCAGCTTGCAAATCCCAGACGCACAGTCTGAGATACGCTTCCTGTGATGTCCGGATCATCATAATCCGGAATATCACATTCTTCCAAGGTCGTAATCAATTCTTTTGTAATCTGATCCTCGGGATAAGCCATCAGTCTTTCCGCAAGATTCATCTCTGCTTTTTCGATCATCTTTCTCGCAAAACGGCCATTGCCATAATCCTCCTTACCGCAGACCTTGTCATATATATGTTCCAGCTTGCACATGGCATTATCGGTTATGGTATAGTGTTTCTTAGAAAGCATCCGCTTCGTAATATCACACAGCTCTTCCCGGGAATAATCATCAAAGTCAACGTGAAATGCGATCCTGGATCTCATACCGGGATTGCGGTCCAAGAAATCCTGCATAGGTTCCGGATATCCTGCAAAGATAACAACTACCTTATCCCTTTGGTTTTCCATCTCCTGAACGATGGTGCTGATTGCTTCATCGCCAAATCCGTTCTCGTAATCCTCGTAGAGAGAATATGCTTCGTCAATGAAGAGGACTCCGCCCTGGGCTTCTTTGAATCTCCTCTTCACCAAAGGCGCGGTCTGACCCACATGCTCACCGATCAGATCCGCTCTTCCGACTTCAATGAATTTGCCAAAATCTAAGATCTTCTCATCCTTCATGATCTCGGCAAATAGTCTCGCCACTGTTGTCTTGGCCGTTCCGGGATTCCCGGTGAACACCATATGTAAGGACGTATTCTCTCTCTTGATTCCTTTTTCCAGACAGAGCTTATTCAGCTTGGCATTCGCGACAGCCTTGCGGATGATGTTCTTCACAGGTTCCAGTCCGACCATATTATCAAGCTCTTCTTTCGCAGCTCCGGGCTTTCTTTCCCCGGCCTCATTGCCGGATTCCTCTGCTCGGCCCTCATCCAGAGCAGTGATATCTTCTTTTTTCAGTGTAAAGAGCTCTGCCTTCTTTATCGCTTCCTTATCTCTCCCGTCAGCAAGAAGTCTGGAAGCCTGATTGAGTATCGCCTGATCTAAGATATTTCTTACATATCTTCCATTTCCAAAGTTCGTGATACATATCGCTTTCTTGAATATATACCGCGCTTCCTTAACGGCATCCGCTTCCAATGTAAATCCCCGCTCCTTAGCCATAAGCTTGAAGATCTCGGTAAGCTCGTCCACTGAATAGTCCGGAAAATCCACCCAATGAGGAATCCTGCTTTTCAGACCGTCATTCCGCTTCAAGAAAGCTTCCATATCGGAATTATATCCGGCCAGGATCACGATCACATCTTCTCTGTGGTTTTCCATCTCCTGTATCAAGGTCGCGATCGACATAGGATCCGTCAGGGAATAAGCTTCATCAATAAACAGCACACCGCCCTTTGCAGCGACGAACCTGTCACGGATCATCGGAGGAAGCATATAATTCAAATCCATACCTCCTGTCTCCACGAACACGCCGCTTTCCAGAATCCCTTTTTCCGCGGCTATACCTGCAAACAGCTTCGCTACCGTAGTCTTGGCACTTCCCGGATTGCCTGCAAATATCATATGCAGCGATCCTTCATCATAAGAATTGCCCTTATAATCCTTACGCATTTTCTCAACGATATCGGAAGCGATAATACCGTCGATCTGCTTCTTGACCTTATCGAGTCCTATCAGCTTCCACAGACGCTCATACGGAGACGTATCTGCAGGATCGCGGTCAAGGTAAAACGTGTCCTGCATATCATAATCATACATTCCCTCCATTTTTTTATTGAAACACCACGGCTCGAACTTCTCAAATGCTTCCATTACATCCGTCTGTGAGAACTCTTTCTGCGGGAACTGCTTCATAAACTCTTTGGTATAAGACGCACGACCCGGATCCTCCGAATGCGCGATCAACCGGCGGAGATATTTTTCCGCTGCTTTCTTATCTCCTTTTCCTTCCTTCAGCTCTACGCACATCGCACGTTTTCTGATCTCAGGCAATAAGTAAAATGAGATTCCGGGATCATTCTTTTCATATACAAATGCAAAAACACATTTGTTCTTATAGCATTTGAACATCTGCTCTATGTACTGACACGTCATTCCATACGCGGTAGGAGAGTAACCCAGCTTCTCCCTGAGACAGAACACGATCATACCGCCATAGTTGTTTTCCATCATATCTTCGAAATAATTATCCCTGCAGTATAGGCCGGGAACCATCTCGGAGATGATATTGATACGTCTGGATGTCAGGCGGCCGGCCCTATACAATGTAGAAGCCAATGCGCCCAGCATCTCCTTGGATGCCTGTAAACTATTTACCGAGAGATAATAATGTGCCATCACACCTGCCGCGTCCGGTTCCACACTATGCTGTTCAATATTCCTTAACTCGTTCTTCAAAGAGGAATCATATATATCCGGGACCTTATCTTTCTTATCCGATACAAGCTGTTCCTCAAAACGGAAAGGATACTTATTTTTATCGATATCTCTGATATAATAGTGCAGCCATAATCCGGCATTGTCATACATAGCCTGAAACCCGCGATCCATCAGCTGCCGTCTTCTGCATTCAAGAGTCGCGTCATAATAATCAGACATCGTCATCTCATACGGTTCGCCGATCAGACCCTTGTAATCAAAGATACTGTCGAGCATATCCGTAAGATGTCCGAATGCCTTATCATAGCCGCACACCTGCTCATCAAAGGAAAAAATGGCCCGGATCTTGTTCTCTTCCTCCCGATAAGCCAGGAAATTGACTCCATTCTGTAAGAACTGGTATAAATAATCGTTGACTGCTGCGATCGCACAATTATAACTATAATCCTTCAGTCTGATCTTCTGGGTCTGTTCCATCTGTTTTTGATTTGATTTCAAACATAATCCATAATATCTCATAGCGGCTCTCCTTTACTCGTAATATGATGATGTCATGGATTATAGCAAATGGATCATTCAGATATGCGACATTAGTATGTCATCGTTATCAACGGCCTAATTTAACACCCGAACAGCTCTGCCGTCTTCCTCCTCATCATGGCGCTCCAGCCACTCCCCGCCAAAGCCGATCTCACTGACCTTCAGGCCAGTCTTACCAAGCGTACAATATTTCATTCCTGCCATATAGAATCCTCCTTTATC
>CACZRT010000051.1 GCA_902783585.1 uncultured Lachnospiraceae bacterium
ACACGTGGAATATACCCTTCACTATATGATTTGTCCATTCCCTCATAACAGCTTTCATTATCAATATGAAGCACAACCTGCCCCTGACTCTTGGCTGCGTCCTTTGTCTCTGTCGTCTCTTTGTTATCTGATGATTGACCGCTCTCGCCAGAACTTGCCTGCTCTGTTCCAAAGCATTGTCCGACGTAGGCCGTCCATAAGATACCTGCCAGCAATATCCCCATCATAACTACCATATTCCATTTTCGGATTCTCTTACGTCTCATCTTCATCTCTCCTGTTATGGTTTTCTTAACACGATCTCTTGTATCACACAGCCTAGCTTCCCATTTCGTGTACCTCATCGCACAACATATAGATATCCATTGCATTATGGCTTGCCAGAAGTATTGCCTTCCCCCGCTTCTTTAGCTCCAGGATCAGACCTCGTATATGCGACACCCCTGCCTTATCTAATCCGTTAAATGGTTCATCTAAGACCAGTACCTCCGGATCCTCCATGATCGCCTGTGCAATCCCGAGCCTCTGCCGCATACCAAGGGAATACTTCGACACCGGCTTTTTTAAGGCCGGATCCAGTCCAACCATCTGAAGTGTCTGAAGGATCTCACGCTTTCCAATCCGTCCCTGAAGAGAGGCAAGCAGCTTCAGGTTCTGATATCCCGTCATATTCGGCAGAAATCCCGGTGTCTCAATAATGACACCCATATTCTCCGGAAAATCAACCTCTTTGCCAATCTGCTTTCCATGAACATAGATCCTGCCCGAATCCGGCCTTAGAAACCCGCAGATACATTTCATCAGTATAGTTTTCCCGCTGCCGTTATTGCCTACAATTCCCACGCTCTGCCCCGGAAGAATCCGTAGGCTCACATCCTCCAGAACCTTCTGACTCCCGAACGATTTATAGATATGCTGAACCTCTATTCCCATCATGGCATCTCCTTATTCATCAACTTCTATCATTGCGAACCACGCTTTCAGGCGCACCGGACTTGTGTATGATTCACACCTAACCGGAACGAAGCCCTCTAACATCGATCGGACAGTTACCCCTGCATCGTTCCCGTAAAATGAAATGGATAATTCCGAATCTTAAGAAACGATACCCCGAATAATAACAGACTCACAGTTCCGAAATAGACATACGACATCCACAGCTTGGGCAGCATATCATAGCCGAAATTATGCATATAATAGGTTGCCTGATTCAGTGGTGAGATCCAGCCGAAGATAATATTCGCAATCCGAGCCCTTGTCTGCGGCAAATGAAGAAGCTTCTGAATGACTTCCGGATTCAGAAGGAATCCCAAGCCGCTATACACGATACCACCGATCATTCCCAGATTATCTCTCCACAGATTCAGGGTTACAATCAGACTTGACATCATCAAAGAATATCCAAGCATCAGTCCGAAGATATGGACCGTTACTTCATAAGGAAATGAAAGCTCTAATACCTTGACGAAAGCCGGAACCGCAATATGTTCTCCAATAGAGGAATATCCGAGGATCGCCGCTGTCATGCTCCACAAATTCGCTGTATATGTCCTCGTCCCGGATAGAATCAGGGTTGCAATAAATATAAATAATACATAAACAAATGTAATCAGCATCACATACAGGAGCTGTCCTGCAAGCCATGTCAGACGGTCCGTCCGTACCAAAAATAAAGGAACATCATTGGATACCCTTGGCACATCCGAAAATAACAGCAGCAGACAAAGAGAAATGATCAAAATCGACTTTGCGTCACCGAAGGTCCAGATGAACGGCTCCATCATCTGCAGGACGGTATCATGCTGCTGGGAGAACATAACCACCTTATTCGAAAGCAGGAAACAGATGACAAATCCAAGTGCAAACGCAAGCCACAGCTTCGGAGATAAATATGCCGTCCGGATATTCACATATGCTGACAGGATCATCTGTCTGATCCGATTGTTCCCGCTTCGTATCATCATCAACTTCCCCTTAGTCTCTATCTTCTCTCAGATCCGGTCCATCCACATTCGCACGATCTGTACATAGAAATAACACAAGATTCCTCCGATTCCTGTAAGCATCAGGACAATCCCCCATTGTCCGAACACCCATGTATATCGATAACGAAACCACTCCATGGGATTCATCATATAGGAATCCGGAAAATATCTTTGCTGGAGGATTACCAGCAGATAATAGATCACAAATGAACTACCATATGCGATATACCGGCTCTTCGTCCACGTAGATAGTGTAGCTGACAGAATCGCCCAAAAAGCACCGGACAAAAATAACAGTCCATAATATGCCGTCAGAGCACCGTCATCCCCCGGGTAATTCACATCCAACCGGGACCCGCCCCACAGCAGATACAGCATTCCTTCCGCACCTGCCCGCTTCCAGCCCGCATACACAAGAACCGGAAGCACTTCCATCAGTCCGCCGCTGATCATACAGGAGAATGCCTTTCCATAGATATAGGCTGTACGGCTTGAACGCGGGAGATAGCTTTTGATATAACCGCTTTGCAGTTCATCTAATACCGCCGTCGTATACGGCAGAGTACAGACGATCGGAACCGATATATAATACAGCTCTGTATTCATCTTACTGATAACAAGGATCAGAAATTCCGCTGCAAGTCCTACCAAAAACCGCCATGACCATACTGCCCGGAGCATATCCGTTTCAAAGCTGTTGAGGTCTGTCTGCATACTGATCACTTCCTAATATCCAAGAGAACGATCCATCACAGAGCCATCAATCGCATTAATCGTCAATATACTTCCATACTCTTCATCTCTGTTTACATAATTGCGTTTGATCGTACCCTTAAAATCCCATACAGGAACCAGCAGACCGATATCATAGCTGTCCGCTTCACTCACCCTCGCATACCCCAGTACCACCCGGTCAATGTCGATCGTTTTATCATCCATTTGCTCATCTGTTGTCGCATATTTGATCAGAACCATCTTCTCAAAGGTATCCTTCACCGAATCAAAGGATTTGACTGCCGCCCTGTCCACCACCGTCTCCGTGATTGCAAGAGGGGCATTATAATTAAATGCAACTATACCGTCGTC
>CACZRT010000052.1 GCA_902783585.1 uncultured Lachnospiraceae bacterium
AAACATTTCTCATCAATATATTCATTCCGGTGCCGGTCACGATTCACAATTCATCGCTTATATGCTTCCTGCAACCATGATATTTGCGCCATCCAAAGATGGACTATCCCATTGCGAGCAGGAGTATACATCACCTGAACATTGTACACTCGCTGCAACAGTTATGTTAAATGCCGTATTGAAAGCTGACCGAACATAATTACAATATCTTAGACAAAAACTCGTGAGTCTCGTATTCTGTGGATTTGCAAAGAAGTCATTCGGATTATTCTCTTCCTGGATCCCACCGCTGTCCATGAACATAACCCGTGTCGCAACCTCTTTTGCAAATCCCACTTCATGCACTACAATTACTATCTACATGCCTTCATCCGCAAGCTCATGAATCAGCTCTAATACCTCCCCCAACCATTTTCGGATCTAATGCCGATGTCGGTTCATCAAATAAAATCACCTACAGATTCATGATCAACGAACGTACGATTGCAATACCGAACAACATGGATACTACCGCGATCATAACCGTATTTTAGTTTTTTCATCAGTAATGATATAAATCACCATATACAAATAACCACAAGAAAAGCTTTCCGGATTCCCATGAAAAAGCATTAATAACCGAGGGTCGAGGCAACCTCAATATCCGAAATATCATTTACATTGATGATCGGAGTGAATACAAAGAGGCTCAATTCGTCATCCCAGTTTCCGTCTACCGCCCCCTCGATCTCAAACGTATAGCATAAGCACTCTTTTTGGGGATTATAGTATACGGTTATGTTATTATCATCATAATCATCTTTTAATATGATATTTCTATCCCTATACTTTTTCTGAATCTCCGTAATTCCTGCTTTATATGCCTCTCTCTTGTCGATAAAATCCGATTCATCATTTGCTCCGTTTAATTTACCGTTACGCAGTACTATGTACTTTATATAACCCGATTCATATGTAACACCTGCAGCCTTCCCGGTCTGGAAACCGTTTTCATATTCATCATAATTAGATACTGTATCACTAACTTTTGTTTCGCGGATCTCTCCGGAAGTACCAAGCAGCTCCCGCATGATATGATCAATATCCTCTCCGGCATACAGCTGTTCGTCAGGAATATCATTAATATGTGCTGTTCTCTCTATACGGATGATACCATGATCATTATCATGAACCTGAAATCTGTAATATTTCTCCGAAAAAAATTCCCCCTCATAAAATGTCTGCGCCTGATCCGTTGCTGTATATGAATCATTTTCCTTCATGGATGCAGATGCCGGCACGTAAAATCTCATTCCAAAAAATCCTATAAGAAATAATCCTGCGCACAACAATACAATTATGAATCTTTTATCATTATTCATACGGATTCCTCCAGATATTCTTCGCGAACTGCGGGTACATAATAGATTCCATAACAGTCAAGCCCCTCCGGCATCTCGTCATTCTGCACGATTTCATGGAAGCGATCCAGGCGCACATAATACTTATAATATGGTGCATAATATTCATTTACATTACCTGTCTGATAGACCAGCTCCACCTTACAGATGATATCCTCCGTAATCCCATCCTTCGTCAAATACTCGGAAGGAACAGTTGTCAGATAATCGCCGGCAAGCAGAGACTGCCGGGCAGCGGCTTCTGTCCGGATCGGATAATCTCCCAATAACTCGGCCGCATCGAGCAGATTACCATATCGCAGACCGTACAATCCTTGGGAATCATTAGTAAGGAATTCCGTCCGGTCAAAGTTATAATTCAGGATCGCCGTCTCCAGATCATCGGACGGATTGTAGGCAGAATACCACATAGACGGTTCTCCGGAAAATGTATAATCTCCCCAGATCTCATATATCTCTTGATCCAGCCCTGTCAGAGTACGGTACGGATCGGCATAACTTTGAAGATATTCCTCGTTCACATAAGGAATGTTCGGCAGATTCCATGTATCCTCCGGATCAGCGCTCATTCCTTCATCAGAAGTCTTCTCTTGTATGATCGTAACCATACCATTACCCGCAACCGTAATCGTCCCGCCATCGAACCTTGCGGTCAGACCATAGCAGTCCTCTGTATCCCCTGACGGCATATCCTTAACATCCGATATGCTATGATATTGTGTCTCTGTAATATCATATCCCAATCCATCTGCCACCTGCTCCGCAGTAGTCAGCATCTCTTCTCTTGATAGATATAATGGCATCCCTGCACTGTCGGTATAGGCAAGATTCCGAAAGACCGGCAATATCTTAAGTTCCTCTTCACCTCCACGGAGAGACCAGGGATTCTTCGAGCTGCTCTCGGATATATCATAGAACATCAATCCTTCAAAGCCCATAGCTCCGATATCAAACCCGGCCGGTATCTTCGGGAGTCCTTCTATAACTGCAACCGCTTCCGTTGTAATCCAGATGGAATCTGTGGCTGTATCCGGTGTCATTGTCGATGAACCGCCAGGATCCTCTGTCCATGATTCATCCGTTCCGAAAGCAATTGATGTGTGTTCTTGATCGGTGGAACCGGCGAACAGGCCAGCCGAATCGCTCCTGCCTCCCTTGATAAAGATCGTCAGCAGACCACCGACCAACACCAGACAGGCGGCAGCGGCCGCTATACGGAGCCACAGCTTCGATTGCTGGTTCGGAATATACTTAAGAGCCTCCTCTATTATTTGCTCATCAATCTCTGTCATGCCACGATATAATTTGACGCACTGCACTGCCTGCTTATCGCCTACTGCAGCCTCTCTATCATTCATTTCTACCTGCTTATCATCGAGCTTCATAGTACCACCCCTTCCTTCTCCAATGTCTTCTTCAACTGATTCCGAAGCCGATACATCCTCTGCGCAAGCTGATTCGGGCGCATGTGAAATTCTCCCGCCAGCTGCTCTAAGCTCTCCCCATTCCAATACCGCCTGATAAATAATGCCCGTTCTTCCGGCTTCAATGTCTCGAGCCATCTGCTGATCACAGCACCTAACTCCGCGGCCTCTACTATATTCTGCTCCACATTCCGGGCATCCGGAATACAGTCCGCCAGTTCATCAAATACCACATCCATGCCGCTATACCGCTTCTCTGCATGATTCCGATGCCATACATTCAGTGCCGTATTTCTCGTTATCTTACCGAGCCAGGCACGAAAGTATCGAGGGCGATCCGGAGGAATCGAGTTCCACGCCTTCTCATAAGTATCATTCACACATTCCTCTGCATCCTCATGTACCGACAGGATATTCATAGCCAGATACATTAGAAAAGAACCATATTTATCAGTGGTTTTCGCAATTGCAAGTTCATTGCGTTCCCAGTATAATTCTATAATCTGCTCATCCTCCACGTAATCCGTCCTCCCTTCTTAACGAATGCCTTCACTAATATAGACAGAAAAAAAAATATCATATTATTCAAAAACAAAATCTTATTTCACAATAATATGATGATAGGGTCAAAAGGTCATAATGCGATCATGCTTGCATGAATCGCATCATGACTTTGAGACCCGCCGAACATGAGGGAGTAGCAATTTACGTAGTAAATTAGCGGATTCCGAATGTTCGTAGAATTGCGAGAGTTTCGCAGAAACGGAGCAATTCGTATCATCAGTT
>CACZRT010000053.1 GCA_902783585.1 uncultured Lachnospiraceae bacterium
AATTCTGCTCTTTGATAGATGGTTTCTTGTTACCTGCAGCAGCTTTGCCTTTATTGGTTTTCGCGGTGTCGGTTGGAATTAAAGCATCCAACCCGCGGCCTAATCCCTTCTTTGTTGCCATGACGATTCTTCCTCCTGATTATATATTCGTGATCACTTCATCTGCCAGTAAACGATAGCTTTCCGCACCTGCGGAACGGGAGTCATACAGATTGATCGGCAACCCGTGACTTGGTGCTTCAGCCAGGCGGACATTTCTTGGAATGATCGTCTTGTAGATGTTCTGCTTCAGATTATCCTTCACGTTCTCCACAACTTGCAGTGAAAGATTCGTTCTGGAGTCATACATAGTGAAGACAACGCCTTCGATCGTTAATTTCTTGTTCAGCTTCTGTTGAATCAATTCAATCGTATATATCAGCTGGGATAATCCATCTAATGCGAAGAATTCACATTGGATTGGAACCAGGACGGTGTCGGCGGCTGTCATGGAATTCACGGTCAGAAGGCCAAGTGCCGGCGGACAGTCAATAATGATAAAATCAAACTTGTTCCGTATCTTTTGAAGATTCTGCTTCAAGATATACTGCATGTCCGGTACACCAACGAATTCCACCTCTGCTCCGGCCAGCATCCGGTTGGCAGGAATCAGATTCAGGTCCGGAATGACATTGACGATCATACATTGTCCGATGTTACATTCATCACACATCAGATCGTACACTGTATAGTCCAGATTGTTCTTATCAACTCCCAGCCCGGTGGTCATGTTTCCCTGTGGATCCATATCCACAGCGAGAACCTTCAAGCCTTTCTCAGCAATACATGCGGCCAGATTAATGGCAGTAGTAGTCTTTCCAACGCCACCCTTCTGGTTGGCGACAGCAATAATTCTTCCCATTTTGTTTCTCCCATATCTTATCTTATATATATCTTACACATGAGTATAGCATTTTTGTATGGAGTGTTCCATAGGAAATTTTTGATTTTTGAATATTTGTTTTGATGAAATGTTTCACGTGAAACAAAATGTAGAAGGACTCATTATATCGATTTTGATCTTTTTAAATGTTTCACGTGAAACATTTGATTTTTTGTTTGCTATATCTTAATATAGTAAAGGTACAAAGCAAAGATACTCTTTTTTGTGATTCGATGAGGTATATATGATAACATACAAACACAACGAACAAGTATCCGCAAAAGCGCTGGCAGATCTTCGTGAAGCTGTGGGCTGGAATCGGATGGAAAGTGAATACAGGAACCCTTTGATGACATCCTATTATCATATTGCAGTCTATGAAGACGATAGACTGATCGGTTATATTGACAGCGTATCAAATGGGGTGATAGATGCTTATATTCAGGATTTAATGGTTCGCCCGGATAGTCAGGGGAAAGGTATTGGTACAGACTTGATGAATAAGATGATCGGGTATTTGAAAGAGAAGCACATCTATATGATCTCGGTTGTATATGATGAATCCTTAAAGCAATTTTATGAGCGTTTCGGATTTCATAATATGCTTTGCGGGCAAATGGAAACTTATTAGACGGAGGTTCACAGATGGAAGAGAGGAGCTATTCATTTTACGGATGGGAATGTGCGGATGTACCGATTCAGGTGGAGGGATATCCGGATATTCAAACACCCCGGGATCTGTATGATGCACTGAGTACGATATGGTGTGCGGATACCTGCGCACCGAGAATGCGGGAGCAGTGGACGGAGGAGAATAAGACACTTGGTCAATGCTCCATTACCGCATTTCTTGTGCAGGATCTGTTTGGAGGTAAGGTCTATGGTGTGCTCCGACCGGGTGGCAATTATCATTGCTATAATGTGGTGAATGGTAAGACCTTTGATCTGACCAGTGAGCAATTTGGCGATGAAATCCTATCCTATGAAGATAATCCGGAACAGCTTCGGGAGGTACATTTTGCCAAAGAGGAGAAACGGTTACGCTATGAGTTTCTGAGAGAAGAATTAATTAGAAGATATGGTGCTTGAAATATTATTAGGAATCGGTTAGAATCATTGTTTGAATAAGTAGGATATTATTACGAATGAAATGAGAATGAACGATGTCAATATGGGAACTTATTGTCATTGCGATCGGGCTGTCGATGGATGCATTTGCGGTGTCGATCTGCAAGGGACTGTCATTAGGTAAGATTAATTGGAAGCATATGTGTATTGCCGGTGCATGGTTTGGCGGATTCCAGGCATTGATGCCGGCAATCGGCTTTGCGTTTGGAAGATTGTTTGCCGACAAGATTACCAAATACGATCATTGGTTTGCTTTCATTCTGTTGGTGTTGATCGGAATTAATATGATCCGGGAAGCCTTCGGCAAGGATGAAGAGCTGGATGCCAAGATGGATGTGAAAACGATGCTGCTGCTGGCAGTCGCCACCAGTATTGACGCGTTGGCGGTAGGTGTTTCATTTGCTTTTCTTGAGATCGGAATGCTGATCATTCCGGCGGTATGCCTGATCGGAGTTATTACATTCGGTTTTTCCGCGGCCGGTGTGAAGATCGGCAGCATATTCGGAACGAAATACCGGTCTAAGGCAGAGCTGGTTGGCGGAATCATTCTGATCCTGATCGGAGCTAAGATTCTGATACAGGGCTTGATCGAGGAGGCTGCCAATCGGGGGATATAATGTGTATGAATTACGAAAGATATTCTTCAATAAATTGATTCTGGATATATTCTGCCGCGGCTTTTCTGCTTTCAAATTCTTGATACGCAGGAAAGCCGCTTGATTTTATCATAGAATCTCCTTAATTCTATATGGATTATCCCTTACATCTGCTCCGGCGCGCCAATACCCAACAGATCCAATGCATCACGAAGAGTATTCTTCGTAACGGCCGTCAGCTTCAGACGTGCGTTCCGTACCGCCGCATCTTCTACATTGATCCGGTTACTGTTGTAGAACCGGTTGAAGCTCTGGGCTACCTCAATCGCGAATCGGGAGATCAGGAATGGCTCATATTTGTCGGCGGCATCCTGAACCGCCTTCGGGAACTTGCTGATGGACTTAAGCAAAGCTAAGGAATCCGGATCGGTCAGAACGGAATAATCAATGGCTGCATCCTCGGTAAAATCAGGAACTGCACGAAGCAGACTACAGCAGCGGGCATGTGTATACTGCACATAAGGGCCGGTTTCTCCATCAAAGTTCAGAACATTTTCCCATTTAAATGATACATCCTTGATTCTTTGATTATACAGATCATGGAACATGATGGCTCCGACGCCGACGATCTTGGCAACCTCATCCTTATCCTCCAGATTCGGATTCTTCTCTGCGATGATCTCCTTCACCTTGGTGATCGCTTCTAACAGAATATCCTCTGCATAGATGATATTGCCGCTTCTGGTAGAGAGCTTGGCTCCCTCTAAGCTGACAAGTCCGTATGGAATGTGGATCAGTTGATCGGCTGCCCAATCATTGCCTAATAATTCGATTACCTTGAATACCTGACGGAAGTGTAATTTCTGTTCCTGTCCGGTGACATACAGACATTTTACAAAGTTATAGGTTTCCTTACGGTAGTAGATCGCAGCCAAGTCTCTGGTCGCGTAGATGGAACCGCCGTCTGCCTTCTTGATGATACATGGTGCCATATCATATTCCGATAAGTCCACTATGTAGGCGCCGTCACTTTCGGTCAGAAGCTTGGCGGCTTCTAACTTGTCCACGATGGCCTGTGTCTTATCCCGATAGAAGCTCTCTCCCGCAAAGGAGTCGAAATCAACATTCAGGAGATTGTAGACCCGGCGATATTCAACCATACTGATATCCTTAAACCACTGCCATATGGATAACGCCTCTTCGTCTCCCTGCTCCATTTTCACGAACCATGCGCGCGCCTGATCAATCAAAGATTCGTCCTTCTCCGCCTCGGCGTGGAACTTCACATAGAGATCCATGAGCTCGGCAATTCCGCGCTCTTCGACTGCTTCCTTCGAGCCCCAGGTCTTGTATGCTACGATCAGCTTACCGAACTGTGTTCCCCAATCTCCAAGATGGTTGATCCGGTTCACCTGATATCCTAATTTGCTATAGATCTTATATAAGGAATTACCGATAATGGTTGTCCGGAGATGACCAACGTGGAAGTTCTTAGCGACATTCGGGGAAGAGTAGTCAATACAAATCGACTGTCCCTTACCGATCTCGGAGCCGCCATAGTTCTCCCTGCAGGCATCCTCCAACATGGTCTGCACATAGTAATCCTTCTTAATATAGAAATTACAATAAGCCCCTTGTACCTTGATCTCTTCGATAAATGAATTGGAAATGTTATTCTCTATATTAGCAGAACTGCTCCGAAGCTTCTCTGCCAATTCTTCCGCGATCAGATTCGGTGCCTTATGCATGGTCTTGGCAAAGCGGAAGCAGGGAAATGCATAATCTCCAAGCTCCGGCTTCGGCGGAGTCTCTAATAACGGAAGTGCCTCTTCCGGTGTGATCCCTTCTATATTCTGTGAAATAAGTGTTGCAAGTTGTTGTTTCATGATGGGTTTCCTTTCATAATATACCTATTAACTATGGATCGAAGTGTACTCTTTGCTCTTGATGTCCACTAAGCTTCCCTATAGATTTTAACGAGATACGAACCTTGCATTCTTTAAGTATTCGCAGTATCGTCCAGACAGATCGGCAGGGAGAATCGGATATTCGTACCGCTGATGATATCTCCGTCGATCTGGAGCTTGCCGTCAAATAACCGGATGATCTCATCAATTCTGTGCAGACCGCTGTGCCAGCTGCTTCCGGTCATGTGATCCTCCGGGATCCCGACACCGTTATCGTTCATATATACATCAAGAATCCGGCTGTTCATGTAGACTTGAAGTAATATCCGGTTCGCATTGGAATAGCGGAAGGTATTCTCAAATAATTCCTGCAGCAGCTGCAGAACTGTGATCGTGATGATCGGCATTACGGTAATATTGTAATCCTGACAATCGATGGATAGGTTGATCGTTACCTCCGGATGTCTGGTGCGGTAGCTCTGAACCATCTCATCGATCGCTTTCCAAATTGGGAGCTGATGGGTCAGGCTGCGGTTCAGTCTTCGGACTAAGCGGTTGGAGTTCTGGATCAGTCGTTCGTTGGCATCCTGTAATTCCTGCAGTGTCACCCGCGCACGCGTCGGATCGGACTGGATCAGCCATTTTAAGATTTCTAATTTATTCTTATTATTATCAAGACCGTCCATGATCGAATTCTGGATCTGGCTGGCGATCTGGGACTTATCATACTGCTGGAGCATCAGGATATGGCAGGCATGCAGGGTATCGGATTGATCCGGTTCATGCGCCGGTGCTTCTGTTACCACGGCCTCCGGTTCTTCGGACGGCTCTTCCTCCTTCGGCAGATGATCCGACAGGGTGGTCAGACTTGCATTTGCCTGCTTCAGAGAATCGATATGATTCGTTATCGCCGAAAGCTCCTTGTCAGCCTGTTGAATTCTGTCGGTGAGTGTCTCACGTACCTCCTGTAATTCCCGAATCTGCTCCTGCAGGATGTCTCCCTTCGAGCGGTGCTCGGAATTCACCGGAATCGGAGAGAATACGTCCCGGCTGGAATCGGACTTAAGCGAATAGAGATCCCTGGTCTTCTGGAGCTCTTCTAATTTGACATCCAGCTCGATCAACTCGGACTTAAGAGCCTGTACCCGTTCAGACTGTGTCACATAGGCAGACTGGAAATAGTGAAGCATTTCCCGATAGGTATTCTGTACGATATTCAGGCTGTCATTGATCTCAGCAATATTCGGCTGGACCGGTTGTTCCATATTCGAATTCTGTTCTTCCATAATCCATTCTCCTGTGTATCTCTATAGTATCCGATGTAGGAATGATGTGCTGATAAGGGCTTATCACTCCTGTAAACTGTAAAGTACCTTTTACAGGCAGCCAAATGATATTACAACAAGTGCTCCGTGCATAGCAGAGGCTCAAAAATGTAATTTGCTGGAACGGCTGCGCCGCTTTAAGTATCGGTATCTTCGGTTCCGTACAAATACCAATATGATCAAGGCTGCAAGAATGCAGATCAGGATAATGACAAGGATACGAATGACCTTGGCGATCGAATTTTTCTTCTCCTCGTGCACGGCCCCCCAGCTTAAGACCTCGCCGTCAACGACCAGATCCTGATAGGTTATGTCGGAGCAGCCCACAAGCTGATCCTTGTATATGATATTCACAATACCGACCACATTACCTTGGATAGTATTGTTGTAAGTAACGTCCAGAACGAGATCGTCTTCCTTCATGTCAAATGGAACTACGACCGTAACATCCCGGTCTACCTCCAGATGAAAGGTATCATGATCCAGTCCGTGATAGAAATTATTAAGGATACTGTTGGAGGTATCCGTCTGATTCGGATTATAAGAGGTCAGCGGATAAGCATAGGTGTACCGGTCAAAATAATAATCATATAAAGCGATCGAGTCTTTGTAAGTATTGGCAGCTCCGGCGCAATTCATAACGACACAGATCAGTTCCATATCATTTTTCTTCGCATAGGTCGTCAGCGTGTTATGCGCCTGATCGGTAAATCTGGTCTTGCCGCCCTCACAGTATTCGTAATAATACGGGCTGGACGGATAGATCATTTTCAAATAATGCCAGATATCACGGGGCTCCTCGCACAGATTCGTCGGCGGGATCTGATAGTATACCGTCTCGTCGATGGTCCGGAATACCGGGTTGGCGATCGCTGCCTGCGTGATCAACGCCATGTCGTAGCAGGAGGTATAGTGGTTGTCATCATGTAATCCATTTGCATTGACAAAATGGGTATTCGTGCATCCAAGCTCGGCGGCCTTTTCATTCATCATGTCGGCAAATGCGCTGACAGACCCTGCAACGTGCTCCGCCATTCCCCAGGATGCCTCGTTGGCAGATTGCAGTAAGATACCATAGAAGCATTCCTCGGCGGTTATCTTCTCGCCGACATCAAGCGCGATATGGTTGCTGTCCCGCTCGATGCCCCAGATCGAATCATAGGAGAAGGTGATGATATCATTCATATTCACGTGCTCAAGCGCCACCAGACAGGTCATGATCTTCGTGATACTTGCCGGATAGCAGGCATCATAGGCATTCTTGGCATACAGGATCTGTCCGGTCTTCGCATCCATAACGATCGCATTGTTCGATACGATCGCCGGTGCCTCCGGATCGCTGATGACGGCAGGGGGCTGTCCCACAGTAGGGTCCACGACCTCGGTGCCATCCTCCTGCATGATCTTCACACTCGTATCGATCGTGGTAACAACCGCCTTGGCGTCGGAGGTGTCCTGCCGCTCAGTAGTGTTATCATTGGATGTATTTGGATCGGACGATTCCTCATTCGTAGAAGTATCATTAGCAGTATCATTGGCTGAGTCGTTCGAAGTATTCTCATTTGTGGAAGTATCATCAGAAGAACCATCATTTGTAAGAGATGCTGCATATACCATAGGTGTCTGCATGCTGAAAATGCCGGACAGAGCTACAGCGATACACAGGATTACGATTGTGATGTTGGATCGCAGCTGTTTCAAAATGAACCTCCCGATTAATCGATGATTTCTAATTTAAAATATACATTTCTATTCTATTATAATTGCCCCAAATAGTCAAACCATAAAGAAACTGCTTGACAGAATGATATCAAAGAAATAAAGACCGGAAAGCGGGTCTATAAAACATTTTATTAAAAACATAGGATTCAATACCTTGCATATTGTTTTTAGGTGGTGTTATAATTTCATTAATAAGTAATTTCTTGATAATAGGAAGGTTTAAAGTGAATACTGTATATAGATTGGATGCACAAGGAATTCCTTTTGAATTTCCTTCGTGTATATTGGATAAAAGAGAATACGCAAAGATTATTAGTGAGATCAATTCTAATTATGATCTTTATAAAGATGAAAAGTATCCTGTTCATTATTCTGTTGGAATCGATCATCATTATTATTTGTATTTCTTTGAAAACCATGGATTTAACGATTATAATATAGTAGAAAAGTTTGAATTCTAGGAGGTGAATTAGAATGGAAGAATTAGTAAAAAAATTGAATAGCATTCCCAATTCCTACTTTGCCTTTGTGGCTGGTATTGTGACCTATGCCAAGAAAAAACCGGAGCGATTAGAAAAGGTAATGACCTTTATCGATAGCTCTGATAGTTTAACACCATCAGATGTTGTTAAATTTGTTATGCTCCAGCCGGATTTTCATGAAGATGGCTTAAGCATGGAAGATGTTGCTGTGTAGAAGAGTCATTGAACTTATCCTTTCGTGAAACATGGATTTAGTGAAGTTCTTTGTTATAGAAGGGAGAGTGTGCTTTGTAGAGTACACTCTCCTTAGTTATAAGTTATATTCGGAATATCCCAAGAGTCCATAGATTATTGGGGAGAATAAAGAAGAATTACATGGATATACTATGATTTAGGAACAGGGGATTATTATGCGTTTGAGAAATGTAAAGGGGTCGCGGGAAATGATCGCGGCGAATGATTATGTGATACACGAGGAAACAACGAAGAAGGGCTGCTGGAGAGCTGTCTTCGGGAATGACAATCCGATCTATATCGAGATCGGTATGGGTAAGGGACAGTTCCTTACGACTCTGGCGATGGAGCATCCGGATATTAATTATGTGGGGATCGAGAAATATTCCAGTGTCTTGATCCGTGCGATCGAGAAGCAGGAGGAGTTAAAGCTCCCGAATCTGGTGTTTATTCGTATGGAAGCAGAATATATTACGGATGTATTTGCACCGGGAGAGGTCGGGGAGATCTATTTGAACTTCTCCGATCCGTGGCCGAAGGATCGGCATGCGAAGCGGAGATTGACTTCTAAGGAATTCCTGCACCGGTATGAGCAGATCCTGGTTCCGGAGGGGAAGGTGATCTTCAAGACGGATAATCGGGAGCTGTTTGATTTTTCCGTGGAACAGGTGCCGGAGGCCGGATGGCAGATGATCTCCTGCACGTATGATCTGCATGAGCACGGTAATCCGGAAGGGAATGTCATGACGGAATATGAGACGAAGTTCGTGGCAGAGGGGAATCCGATCTGCCGATTGGTGATCACACCCGCTGAGACAGCGAAGCAGTAATGGATGTGACAGAATGCTATCCTGCAGCAAGGCTTGAGAGAAGAGGATACGATCAGGCAGGTTATTGTAAAATGAAGTGATTTTATGTGAAAAAGCTGCTATTTTGGTCAATTATTTCAGAAAACAGAAGAAAATATGAAAAAAGTGCTTGCTTTTTAAGTATCATTCTGATACAATCATTTTTGTCGTGAAAAGCGAACAATTAGATACGCGCTTCTAGCTCATTTGGTAGAGCACCTGACTCTTAATCAGGGTGTGCGGGGTTCGAGCCCCCGGAGGCGCACTGGAAAGGTCCTAGTTTGACAGACGTATGAGCTGTTGGGTTAGGGCTTTTGTTTTGGCGATGAAATACGAACGGAGCGGGAATTTCAGAGCATAGCAGCTGAGAAGGAAGTGCGGAAGCGGATGTTCAGAGCATGCAGTAGCGAAGGAAGTACGAAAGCGGATGTTACGAGCATGGCAGTTGTGGAAAAGAAGGGAATCATGAACCGAAGAACAGAATTCAAACAAGGAATGAAGGACGGCATACCGATCGCGTTAGGATATCTGGCAGTATCCTTTACGTTCGGCATGATGGCGGTATCCAGCGGTGTTACGATCGGGGAATCGGTGCTGATCTCCCTCACGAATGTCACCTCTGCCGGACAGTTTGCGGGACTGGATATCATTGCCGCTTCCGGAACATATATTGAAATGATACTGACGCAGTTCATCATTAATCTGCGATACAGTCTGATGGCATTCTCCATGTCGCAGAAGCTCAGTCGGGAGGAAGCCTTTGCACATCGGTTTCTGGTGTCCTTCGGACTTACGGATGAGATCTTCGGCATTAGCGCGGCGAGAGAGGGGAAGGTCAGTGCGTGGTATAATTACGGGGCTATGTGTGTAGCAATCCCCGGCTGGGTGCTCGGAACCCTGATCGGTGCCATCTCCGGTAATATGCTGCCGGAATTCATTGTGAGTGCCTTGTCGGTAGCCATCTACGGAATGTTCATGGCGATCATCATACCTCCGGCGAAGAAGGATAAGGCGGTACTGATCGTTGTAATTGTGTCGATGATCATCAGTACCTTATTCGCGGTTGTTCCTTTGCTTAAAAATATCTCTCCGGGGTTTGTCATTATCATCACAACCGTTCTGGTCGCCGGAATGATGGCGTGGATACATCCCGTTTCGGAAGAGGATCCGGTCAGTGAGGAGTAAATACTGACAAAGAGTTCTGAAAAGAATCGTGAATCATAGAAGGGAATATCATTTAACATGAATCATAACATCTATCTATATATTCTTGTCATGGCACTAACGACGTATCTGGTGCGTATGCTGCCGCTTGTGCTGACCAAGAAAGAGATTACGAATGTCTATATCCGTTCATTTCTATATTATGTACCGTATGCCTGTCTGGCAGCTATGACCGTGCCGGCCATCTTCACCGCGACCTCGTCGATCTGGTCGGGGGCAGCAGGATTTCTGGTTGCGCTGATTGCTGCCTATCGGGAGAAGAAGCTGTTGACCGTAGCACTGCTCGCCTGTGCAGCTGTATTCTTAGTCGAGCGGATCCTGAATCTAATACCTTTGTTATCTATATAGGAGAAAATGGCTAACAGCTCGACGAGCGGATGGAAAACTTTGATAAAAGGTCACATATAAGGTTGACATTTCTTCATTTTTCATTAAAATATAGAAGTGTAACAGGAGTGTATTCCTATGGAATATACTTGAAGCATAAGATATCTTGAAGCAGATAGAGTAGAAGGAATCGTAGTCTTAAGATATCGAAATAAGGGAAAGGGGAAATATTATGCCAGCATTTTTAGACACACCGGAAATCCAGGTAGACGATCAGGATATCTCCAGCAACCGCGTATTCGGTATTTTAAGTTATATCGGAATCCTATGGTTGGTTGGATTATTCGCAGCAAAGGACTCCAGATATACCAGATTCCACGTGAATCAGGGAATCGTCCTCAGTATCTTTGTAGCAGCATTTAACATAGCAACAACGATCCTTACCGTGATCCTTTCTAAGATCCATATGGGATGGCTTGGCAGCCTGACGTTATCCGTTGGCGAGATCGCAACGATGGGTCTTATCGCATTCGGTATCGTGTTTGCCGCTAAGGGACGTGCGAAGGAATTACCGTTGATCGGAAGATTCCACTGGTTTGACAAGAATAACGATTAATCCATCTGCTGTTATATATGTATGAAAGTGATATGGATCATAGATTGATTACGAAAAGCATAATACATAGAATTACAGCCTGGTTATAAGAAGCATAAAAATGCCGGGGTTCATGAGATTGCGTGAACCGCCGGCATTCTTATTATATATGATTATTTATCGAGCTCTTGCTATTCATGATCGAGCTCTTTGCTGCTCAGAACCCTTATCCGGTCATTTTTCTAAGCGGACAGATATGCCTTCAGCGCCGGGATGAGCTTCTGCGCCTCGTGATATCCCTGATAGTACAGAGCACCTAATTTCTCCATATCCCCCTCGATCCGGCTGACATCGACCGGCTTCATAGGGGCGATGACGAAGATCCGGTTCTTCTGCTTCAGACGATCCATTTCGTCACACAGCTTATTGTAGCGGGCATTACTCTTGGCGAGCACCTGCATAAATGGATTATGCTTGTGATAGAACATATGCGCCATCAGGCGGTCCCGCTTCAGATTCAGCTTGCGCCGGAAGCTCTCATCTCTGGTACGTACCACGACGATCTTCTCAAATCCATGCTTAAGCGCCCAGTGGAACGGGATTTTATCGCTGCAGCCGCCATCCAGACAAGGATAATCGTCCACCAATACCGGCTTCGAGACATAAGGCATCGTAGCGGACGCGCGGACTGCCTGCAGAATATTGCCGCAGGTATCCCGGTCAAAGTATTCCGGTTTGCCGGTCTTAACATTCGTTGCGACGGCAATAAACCGTCTGCGGGGATCGGAAAACCGCTGAAGATCAAAGGGTGCAATCACCGGATGATCATTCTGAAATGCAAAATCAAATCCGATCAATCCCTTATTATTCCGATAGGCCTGCCACCCGACATAACGGTCATCGTGGCGGTAGGTCAGATTGAATCTTGCCGACCGTCCGATCTGTCCTGCCACATAATTCATGCCGTTCATGGCACCGGCAGAGACACCGATGGTCGTCTGCATATTAATTCCGGCTTCCATCAGAGCGTCCAGCACACCTTCACTGTAGATCCCACGGAATGCGCCGCCCTCCAGCACCAGACAGCCGTTGGTAATGGAATCGGAAGAATATCCGGTTGGAAGATCCTGAACACCGGAGAATACTTTCGGTCGTTTGGATGTTCGGTTATTCGTTCCCATTGATCGGTACCTCTTGACGATTGATAAATAATTCCACTCTGCCGCCGGATATCTTCACATCATCGTCGTTGATATATTCTTTATAATCGACCGGCGTCAGCATATGGATCACGGAGCTGGAGTTGGTCAGAGTGAACTGCGTGTCACCGCTGAAGCCGCCAAGACCGAGAACCTTGTCCCCTTCGATGGCAATGTTCAGGCTGGCACGGCTTAGCTTGAACCGGGTCGCGCCTTCTAATGCGGCGATGGCAGAGCAATGATCGCCCATGATCTTGAAGATCAGGCTGGCATCGTTGATATGGATATCACTTCGCTCGCCGTCTAAGGTTCCGATTCCGACTACATCATTTCCCGCCATCTTGATCTTCGCAGATGAGCTGTAGAGATGGACGCTGCTGCTGCCTTCGATGGAGCCGATGGCCACCATACGTGACATGTTAATATCGGCGTCGATATCACAGCCGGAGATCTCCAGATTCGTATCTGCGTGGAATGCGCCAATTCCGACACCATAAGAGCCTCGCATATTCAGCACATATTGTCCACGGTAAATCGTGATATTACCACCCTGTCCGGAACCAATGCAGACACCTACCGTACAATTCAGGTCTACGAAGATTCCGCCGATCTGTTCAAAGATCAGATCGCCGTGGCGTGCCTCCATTTCACAACCGATACCGTAATTACACAGGGCATCCAGCATGATCCGCAGACGGCCTTCTCCGTTCACGGTCAGCTTCGAGGTCTCCGGAACGCGGATACCGCCGCTGTGCAGATAATTCTCACCACACAGGACCAGAGTAACCTCACAGTTATCTCCGATCTCAATACAAGGACGACCTTTGACATTCGTCAGATCGATATTCTCGATCACTATGGTTCCGCAGAACCCGTTCGCCACTTCAATATGAATATTCGTATTCACTCCAGGAGTACAGGTAACTGTAACATCATCATTCCCCTTCTGTCCGAGGATCAGATTGCTGTAGTTCTCCTTCTTCAGCCGGTCAAGGAGCACCCGCTCTGCATTATCGGCAATGTAGATCTGCTGCTTCTTCCCGTCTGCCCGTTCACTGTGATAGCGATAGATCTCCTGCTTCAACTCATGCGGAATGGACTCTATGATCTCAGCCGACGGCCTTGCAGTATAGAAGCCCTGGATCAGATCGGCGCCCAACAGGATGACCGTATGTAATTCCTCCGATGTCTCCACGCCCTCTGCAAGCGCTAAGATGTTATTATCATGACAGAACTCAATAATCTCCCGTACAAAATGCCGCTTCTGCGGGCTGTTCTGAATGTTGGTGATCAGCGAACGGTCGATCTTCACGAATTCCGGCATGTAACGAAGCAGATTGTTCACATTCGAATATCCGGTACCATAATCATCGATGGCAAGCTTGATCTGCATATCCTGATACTGGGTCTTGATCACATTCAGCTCAGCATCATCTAACTCGGATTGCTCTGTCATCTCGACAACGACGGAATCAGAGTGCGCATTCAGCAGCTCCCGTACCCGTTCATGATCTTCCGGTGCAAGCTTCGTTCGTGGAATGCTGTTGATAAAGATCCGGCGGTTGCCGAGGCGTTCCTTCTCTTTCCCGACAATATCAAGAATATTCAGGAAGGTGGCACGCTCGATGTCATCCAGCTTGCCGGTATATTCTGCATATTTGATTATCTTAAATGGACTAGGACACAGATGACTTTGCGGACGCATCAACGCTTCATAAGCAAAGACCTCGCCGTTAAAGGTATCTACGATCGGCTGGAAATGATATTGGAACAGATTCCGGTTGATGACCCGTTCCGTCTCCATAAGCTCCGCCCGTTCCTGCTCGGAAAGATCCGGATATAATTCGTCATTGGCGCTTTTGGCACCGGCATTCCGATAGGTTACAATGGTTCTTGCCATCTGTTCAATATCGTTCCAGATCACTTGGATTCCCGGATCCTCGCCTATGCCAAGTGTCTTCGCATACTCATTTGACAGAGCGTCTAATGCCTCCAGATCCTGCGCCTGTACGGCCTTTTCTATCCATTCGTGGATTGTGGTAATCGTGCTTTCGTTCATATCTGTATCCTTTCCCTAATCTCCCCTGCTGTCTATTATAGTACAACTTAGAGATAGACGCAAACCCATTCATGAAAAATCGTTATGTAAAAAACAGTTGTTCCTGCTGCCGCCGCCAGCCTGAGGAAAGTGGGGGATTTCAGATGGACAGACTGTGGACAGTATGCGAAGATTCTTGTATACTTATTTATATATAAAATGATGAAAAGAGGGGACTTATATGCAGCAGGATAAGATAGAAGCTTTGAAAACGAATATCAATCGCAAGTTCGTCGGTAAGGAAGCCGTTACAGAGCATCTGATCGTAGCACTTCTCGGGGGCGGTCACGTGTTGATCGAGGATGTTCCGGGAGTTGGCAAGACAACACTGGCCAAGGTCATGGCGAAGTCTGTGGATGGCATTTTTTCTAGAATTCAATTAACACCGGACACCCTGCCGACGGATATTATCGGAACCTCTATATATAGCGCAAAAGAAGAGGCATTCAAGGTTGTGAAGGGACCGGTGTTCAGTAATATTCTTCTTGCAGATGAGATCAATCGTACATCTCCGAAGACACAGTCAGCACTTCTTGAAGCAATGGAAGAGCGTCAGGTTACCTTGGATGGAACGACCTATGAACTGCCGGATCCATTTCTTGTTCTGGCTACCCAGAATCCGTCCGAGCAGGTAGGAACCTATCCGTTACCGGAGGCGGAGCTGGACCGGTTTATGATGAAGCTGCAGATTGGATACCCGATAAAAGAAGAGAATCTTCGGCTTGCCGATCGATATCTATCGGGCGAGCTGGATGCGGAAACAGAGCCGGTGATCAGTATTCAAGATGTAAAGGTGATGAAGGAAGAAGTCAAACAGGTGATCTGTAAACAAGAGGTAGTGGAGTATTGCCTTGCGATTGTGGAGAAGACCAGAGACTTAAAAGAGGTTGTATATGGCTTGAGTCCAAGAGCAGGGCTTGAGTTGATCCGTGCCACACAGGCTTATGCGTATATCAAGGGACGGGATTATGTGATACCGGAGGATGTGATTGCCATGTCGAAGGTCTGTCTTCCACACAGACTGATTCTTACTACCGAGGCATATATCAGTAGATATACCGGATTTCAGTTGATATCAGAGATACTTGATAAGGTAAAGCGTCCGGCGTAATAAGCTATGATCGAAAGATATCGTCGGAGTCAATGTTGGGAGTAATAAGCTTATGAGAGAACGGATTCCATTAATCCTGTACTTAATCCTTTTGATCGCTTTGGCGGTTGTGTCAAATATCCATGAGGATGTTTTTTTGTATACCCTTTTTTTCACTGTCCTTCTGTATTTGCCGGTTTCATTTCTTTATCTGCTGTATACAAAATCGGTATTAAGAATATATCAAGAGCTTGAAGGCAGAAGGTTATATAAAAATAAGGCAGAGAAATATACCCTTATGATTAAGAATGAGGGACCTATGACAATCGGAGGAATTAATTTCCGTGTCAGAGACGGGATTACCATATTTGCGGATGATATTATTCGTGAAAGCTACGAACTGCTTCCTCGTGAAGGCAGAGAAATCCGGACAGATATTTACCTGAAGTATGCGGGAAGTTATGAGGCGGGGATTACGGAAATTGTACTACAGGATATTCTGGGTATCATTCGTTTTCGATATCATATTCCGGCACCTATGAGAGTGCAGGTAATGCCGGCAGTGACTGGGATGGCAGATCGCGCTCTGGAACAAATGCTTGCCTCTATGTCCAATGGCAGAAAGATCACAACCAATGTAAAAGGAGAGGAGATCATGGGGTGCGATGTCAGATCTTATGTTCCCGGAGATCCTGTGAAACAGATTCATTGGAAGAATTATGCCAGAAGCGGGGAATTGCTTATTCGGCTTCCGGAGTCGCCGGATACACAGATGCAGACGATCCTTCTGATTCCGGAACCTATGGATTATAGTTTATCCTCTATTGAGCGAAGAGATCGTTTTATTGAATATGCCGTCTCCATTGCCAATTATTATGCCAAGCGCAAAAAACCGGCATCCTTTATGATCGGTGAAGATAGTAAGAACGGGTTTTTGGTGGAGGATTATGAAAGCTTTCACCGCTTCTATCTGGAGATTACCAAAGAGATGAAAAGTACCGGATTCCATAATAATACTAAGAATCAGGCAAGGCTGATTCTTAGGGAAAAGGATAATACACTATGTCTGAACGTAAACCATTAATCATGGATCAGATTACGAATTCCATATTATGTATGATTACAGCTATTCCGGTAATATGGCTGCTTAACAAGTATACAATACTTAGTACAGAGTACCTTGTGTGTTATTACTGTTTGTTTCTGTTTACGGGGGTGTTGCTCGCAGTTTTTGATCATCTTAGATGGTTATACAGAATATCCATTCTGATTCCTGTCGCAGTGCTGCTCGCATTTCGGGATATTCCGCTTTTTTTGAACTGCCTTGCCGGTCTTGCATTATTTATAGGATTCATGCTCCTATACAGGTGGAAACACAGACGCCATTTGATCGTAGTGATAACGGTTCTTCTGTTGGTATTGTGCCTGATCAGCGGCGACATGTCCCGTGTGACTGCCGCAGCGATTGCCGGTCTTATCATTCTATGTCTTTCCTTGTATGCAAAAAGTAATATCCGGTATGTCTTGACTGTTATGGTGCTGATAGAATGCATTGCTCTTTGCATCAATGTTGATGCTGCCAAACGAGTTATGGCAGAGCTTGCAGGAACGGTTGGACAGATCGTAAGTACGATGGAGGATCATTTTAATGACGTGAAATATTATCTTGGACAATATGATAACGCCAGCTATACCGGTTATGATGAGCCGGGCGGAATGTTTCAGACACTGAAGGAAACGAGTCGTGAGGAGCTTTATATTAAAATTGAAGGAAAGATTACGAATATATATCTGAAGGGAGCCAGCTATTATAGTATCAATAAGGATGGAGTGGAAGGCAGGATCGAGGAGACTTTGGCGGATAACAGCTGGTTTGCCTGGTATCTGAACGACCTGTATCATGCAGGGATCACGAAGGAAGAGGCAGAAAGCTTTTCTAAGATTCAGAAGGCAAATGTGGAATATGAATATATAAAAACAACAGATATTATGCATTCTACAGGTTTGCTCCTTATAGATCAGGATCAGACAGGTAATGTTCTTGGAAAGGGTGATATATACAGTTTTCGTTATCTTACTCTGGATTATGCCAATCCTTATCTTACGGAGGTTGTAAGACAGAGTGCGCAATCCGATCGCCCGGTATGGGAATCTTATGACACCATTCGGGAATATGCAGATGCTCTATATGATATTCCTGTAGACTCTTTCATGGATGAGAGTGCATATAACGAAGCATATATGACTGCCATGGAGGAATTATCCGATGAGCGGTATCTGGATGATTCCTTCGTCACTGACAGAATCCGGGAGCTTAGTATGGATATAACCAAGGATTGTACGAATGATTATGACAGAGCCAGAATGATTGAAGCATATCTCAGACAATATCCATATGATACCAACGTTGATTATCGTGGAACCGATCATTATGTAGAAACCTTTTTATTTGATGAAGAAAGAGGATACTGCACCCATTATGCATCTGCCATGGTGGTGATGTTAAGAAGTATTGGAATTCCCGCAAAATATACACAGGGATTTAAGCATGACACCGCAAATGGTAATGTAGTATACAGCAACGAAGCACACGCCTGGCCGGAGGCTTATATTCGGGGATATGGATGGATCGCATTTGAGCCAACCGGAGCCTATGCGTCTGCGGCTGAGACCGGCTGGGGGTTACTACCGAAGGATGAAATGGAGTCAGAGATAACCACAGATAGGACGAATCCGATGTATGAGGAAACTTCTGATATTCCGGACATTCCGACACAGCAGGAGGATACTATCGGAGATGCATCTTCTGAAGCAGCGGCTCTGCGGAAGAATATATTGGAGCTGATATGGCAGATCGGGCGTTATCTGGTGGGGCTGATCGGAATCGTGCTTTTATTCTATCTGATTTATCGGATATATGAAAGTATTCGATATCAGAGAATGTCGGCGGCAGATAAGGTCAGAACAGACATTACACATATTAGAAGAAAGCTGACCCGCCGGCTCCCAAGCGGAACGAAAGTGGAATCCGTCTTTGATCTTCTACCCTATGTTCAGTTAAATGATTATGATCTGAACGAGATCTTTACGAACTATTATAGAATCCGGTTTCGCGGGGATGAGCCCGAGCCGGAATATGTAGCGATGATTCACAGACTCGCAACTAAGAGAGTTCGATAAGGATAGTACAGTGAGAAATATATCTTAGAAAAAACTATTATAGACACGAAAAATGATGTAAAATAGATATTAATTGGTCACAGATTACGAGAGGGAGAAGAGATCAGTTGACAGGAAGGAGAGAATATGGCTTCGGATAATATTAGAGAAGAATATAAAAAAGAATCAGCAGTTATTATGAATCGTGATGCGGTCATTGTCAGGACCAGTGTAGTCGGAATCGTAGTGAATGTCCTGCTTGCAGCATTTAAGGCGGTGGTCGGTCTGCTGTCGCATTCGATCGCCATCGTAATGGATGCCGTGAACAACTTAAGTGACGCCCTGTCGTCGATCATTACGATCATCGGGACCAAGCTGGCCGGAAAGCGGCCGGATAAGAAGCATCCGATGGGATATGGACGAATTGAATATTTTACGGCGATCATTATATCGCTGATCGTATTATACGCCGGTGTAACTGCATTTGTAGAGTCGGTGAAGAAGATCATCACTCCGGAGACACCGGATTATTCGATCATCTCGCTTGTGATCATTATTGTTGCCGTGATCGCCAAGATCCTGCTGGGAACCTATGTGATCGCGAATGGCAGGAAGACCAATTCGGACTCGCTGATTGCTTCGGGCAAGGATGCGTTATCAGACTCCATTATATCTGCGGCAACAGTGGTAGCGGCGATCATCTATCTGATCTTCCATCTGAGTCTGGAGGCATGGCTCGGTGCCATTATTTCCATATTTATTATGAAATCGGGGGTCGAAATGATCCGCGATACGATCAGTGAGCTCCTGGGGGAGCGTGTGGATGCCGAGCTGTCCAAGCAGGTAAAGGATGCCATGAATTCCGTGGAGGGTGTGCAGGGCACCTATGATCTGGTCATGAATAATTATGGACCGGACCGGTATATTGCATCGGCGCACATTGAGATCCCGGCGGATATGCAGGCAAGGGAGCTGGATCATCTGATCCGCGAGATTGAGAAGAAGGTCTATGCAGAGACGGGCGTCTTCATCGGCGGGATCAGTATCTATGCAATGGAGCATGGAGATGAAGAGATCAGTAATATGCATGTGGCAGTGCTGAAGCAGGTGGAACAGCATCCATATATCAAACAGATCCACGCATTTCATGTGGATAAGGTAGGTAAGGAGATTGAATTCGATGCCGTAGTTGACTTTGATGAGGAGCATCCGGACGAGGAGCTTGCAGCACTTGGCAAGGAGATCGAGGCGCTCTATCCGGGGTATTCGGTGATCATCTTCCAGGATGTGGATATTACGGATTAGAGAAAGAGAAGGAGGGGGATCTATGGAAATGGATATTGTGAAGGTGGCGGAATTAGTGGCGGCCATGGCTCATCGGGGACAATTGGACAAGTCGGGAGTTCCTTATATCGAGCATCCACGGGCGGTTGCGGCGCAGCTTACCACGCCGGAGGAGAAGGCAGTCGGATTTCTTCATGACACGCTGGAGGATACCTATCTTCTGGAAGCGGATCTGCGGCCGGTGTTCGGAGATGTGATCACAGATGCGGTAGTAGCGATGACCCACCTCGCCTCGGAGGATTATTTTGCCTATATTGAACGGGTGGCGAAGAATCCGATCGCGATCAATGTGAAGCTGGCGGATCTGACACATAACATGGATGAAAGCCGTCTGATCCTGGTCACGCAGCATGACCGGGACCGGATCGAGAAGTACAAGAAGGCGTATGCATATTTGCAAGAGTATAAGAAGAATAATGGATAGTTGCCAAAGAAGGCTTATTGATAAAGGAACAGAGTTACAGAAGGTTTGCTTAGTAAGACTGACTCAGTTGAAAGGGATCATTAGATATACAGAAACGTATAGAAGAAGAAAGGATGTATATGATGAAGGGACGTAAGATTATCAGTATAGGATTAAGTATGTTAATGCTTGCATCGCTTACAGGCTGTAGTCTGTCAGCGGGGCGCGGAGGGGATGCTACGACAGCGGTTCCCAGTGCGTCCACCGAGATTCCGAAGGGGATCTTTGATCGGGACAACGGAAGTACCGAGGATGGAACGGATACCACAGCAGATCTTGTGAATCCGGATGGCATGACGGAGCAGGAAGCACTCGGGATCTATTCCGATACGCTGGATAATTTCTGTACGATCATGTTGGCGGGAACAGATGCAGTCTACGATATGGAGCTGACAGAGGGAGCGGGCTGGCTCTATGATATCATGGCAGGAAGAGATTCCGAGACAGCGCTGGCAAGTGTCGGTTATCAGATTAAGGATATCAGCGGCGACGGTATTCCGGAACTGCTGATTGGTTCGATCACAGATCAGGATGAATATAACGATTACGGTTCCTATATCTTCTCCCTCTATACGATCGTGGATGGTGTTCCGCAGTGTACCGTGGAGGGCTGGTACCGCAGCAGCTATCGTATGATGGCAAATGGTCAGATCTACTATGAAGGATCGAGCGGTGCCATGTACAGCACCTTCGGAGTCTATGATATCTCTTATGACGGAACAGAACTGCTCTGTCAGGATTTTTATTTTACCAGTAATACGGATGACAGCTATGAAACATATGCGATGTATCATAATACTACCGGAGAATGGGATGTCGATTCGTCAGAGATGTTAGATCTTCCGGAGGATCAATTCTGGGATGTAGGGGAGGAATACCGGCAGCAGACCTATAATCTGACCTTCACCACGCTCCTTGACTATGCGAAGGATCGGAACCTGACAGCAGGCGGACTGAATACCGGCAACGGTTCTTCTAACCAGAATACCTCCGTAGATTACACGCCGGCAGCGATCCATATACAATGGGCTTCCGATTATACGGGAAGAGTTGACGATTATGATTACTTTAATCTTGCAGGATATGATAATGAGCATTTGATCCTGATCACGACCGATCGTACGGTGACGGATTTCCGCATACTTTCACTGGAATTTCAGGATGTCATGCAGGATGGGACGATGCTCTTTGATGAGACCGAGCTGTATCATCAGGAGCAGCTGACTCCGGAGCGGCCGTTCGTGGTAGGAATGGAGCTGATGGGAACCATTCCGAATAACGGGATCTCCTATGTGGATGGCAATGGAGATTACCGGAGATTTGCCGTAACGGAGAGCGGAGAGGACGGCTCTCTGCTGTTGATGGAATATTAGTACACCATTACAGGTTGGTGATCATGCGCTGTATGAAGATGTGAAGATCAGTGAGTGGTTTCAGAGAATCAATAAAGAATAATATGCGGTAAGAGAAATTAAAAGTGGGGCATATAAGATATTCCAAAAGGGATGGACAAGCAATAACTTGTGCCATCCCTTTTTGGTGTGCAACGATGACGGGGGAAAAGCAAGATCATGCTAATGTATGGTAGAATAAAGCGCAGATTATATACAAAAAGGGCAGAATAATTGAAAGCGATTGCCTCTTTTTGATAGTTTCTATAAAACGAAATGTATCGAAATGTCTATCCAACATTACAACAAATATAAGTATATTATTATTTTGAAAAGGGAATCATAATATTAGTATTTATGCGAGTTTGCAATGTTATTGTAATGTATCGAAATGTTTGTTATATTTGATACAAAAGACTATGGGAGGTGTCGAAGTGCATATAAGAGAACTATATCCGGATGTAATAACAAAAGATGTGGATTATGAATTCAAGTCAGTACTTAATCCGGACAATCCGGTTAAATGGGCGAAAACGATTGTTGGTTATGCAAATGGCAATGGTGGGGTAATGTTTGTTGGTGTCTCAAACGATGGGGAGGCTTTCGGTATAGATCTTGATGAAATTGATATGACCAAAAATCTTATAGCTAAGATTAATGACAGGCATATTTTTCCGCATGCTAGAGTTCAGTATATGATGAGGAGTGTAGATGCGAATGCAGAACGATTTGTTTTAGCTGTAAATGTTATTCAGGCTGATTCAATACTAAGGTATCGTGAGGGGGATTTTAATGAAACTGTATATATAAAAGGAGATGGATATACGCCTCCTGCTACACCGGAAGAAATCATTGCATTGCATAAAAGAAAATACGGTGTAGATAATGAAACAAGTGAAATAATATATGATGAGAAAAAATGGACAGAGTATACCAGCTTATGCAGAGAATACAGGGAGGATTCTTCCACTCCTACATTAAAAGATTTGCAAAATGAAGAAATAGTTTCGAAAGACGGGTTTGCAAAATCGGGTTTTATTATGTTTTGTGATGATTACGCCGGAGAGGATTCTTTGATCTGCTGTCGTCTTTGGAAGGGAAAACAAAAAACGGTAACAGTGCTTGACAGTGAAAGATTTAAGGGATCATTAGCAAGAGTTTTTCAGGAGGCATTTGCATTTATAGAAAGAAACACGAAAACAGGCTGGCGTAAGACAGAAAATGGTGGACGAGAGGAAATAAGATCCTATCCCAAAGAGGCTGTCCGTGAGGCATTGGTAAATGCTATTGCACATAGAGATTACTCTATAGCAGGCACTCAAATAGATGTGGATATATATAGTGACAGAATAGAGATTGTATCACCCGGCTCATGGTTGCTTCCTAAAAACTATGAAGAGTACCCTCTTGGCTCGATACCGTCTATTCGAAGAAATACTATTATTGCTGCATGCATGGATATGGCAAATCTTATGGAGCGGGGTGGAACGGGATTCCAGACGATGATAGAAAGTTATAAAGACAGTGAAGAACACTTGCAACCAGTGGTATCTATATATCCCGGTTTCTTGAACCTGCGTCTGTATGACAGACTTTATACAGAACATAAATTAGACGATACGGATATTACAGTAACAGATTTAATACTAGAAACTCTTAAAACGGATGGACCAAAATCAGTAAAAGAACTTCAGTTATTAACAAAATACAATAGCAGGAGTCAATTCTTGAAAGAAGTGATCAATCCTCTGATGGAATCCGATGTTATATATAGAGACGGAAATGCAAAGTCACCTACGGCACTTATAAGGCTGAAGAAGAATTAGGGATATTCATAAATGATAGAAAAACGGAAAGGATGGAAGGTAATGATATGAGGTTAAACAAAAAAATCCGTTATCTGTATTGTGTGTTATTATGTCTGCTTCTCCTTCTCGGACTTGCCGGCTGTGGAACGAAGAAGACGGTCGTGACAGATCCGACAGTAAGCGAAATGGTTACGGAAGCCGTACTTCCGGAGGTGCCGGCAATCGATGAGGACGGAACCTACTCCTCCAAGGACGACGTGGCACTCTACATTCATACTTATGGCAAGCTGCCGTCCAATTATATCACGAAGAAGGAAGCGGAGAAGCTGGGCTGGAGTGGAGGATCCTTAGAACCATATGCACCGGGCAAATGTATCGGCGGAAGTTATTTCGGTAATTATGAAGGGAAGCTTCCGGAGGCAGCAGGCCGGGAATATCATGAGTGCGATATTGACACACTTGGCAAGAAAAGCCGGGGAGCCAAGCGGATCGTGTATTCGAATGACGGATTGATCTACTATACCGATGATCAT
>CACZRT010000054.1 GCA_902783585.1 uncultured Lachnospiraceae bacterium
AAAACCCTATTGACATCCATCTGTTATTAGTGTATATATAACACATAAACAGTTATAGAACAGTACGATCGCGATTAGTATTATGAGGTGACGACCTATGAAATTATTACAGAACTCCGGTGTGCCGATCTACAAGCAGATCGCAGACCAATTAAGGACCGACATTCTGTCCGGCAAGATGAAGCAGGGCGAGTACCTGCCGTCGATCCGGGGACTTGCGCAGGAGCTTCGGATCAGCGTAATTACAACCATGAAAGCCTATGAGGAACTGTCTAATGAAGGACTGATCACCCCCGTCCAGGGCAAGGGCTACTATGTCAATGCGCAGGACTCCGACATGCTTCGGGAGCAGCATATGCGGCAGGTGGAGAATTCATTAAATGAGGCGATCCATGCCGCCCGCATCGCGCATATCACAGACGATGAACTGAAGGAGACCCTGAATGCTCTATTAGAGATAACGAGGGAGTAAAAGGAGGAGAACCTATGCAATTTGATGATATCCTAACCTGTAATAACGTGCAGAAGCAATTCAAGAACTTCACATTAGATGTGCCGGAGCTTCACATTCCGAAGGGCTTCGCAACCGCGCTTGTCGGAGAAAATGGTGCCGGCAAGTCTACCCTTCTGAATATTCTATCCGGAATCCGTCTCGACTACCGGGGAACCGTTCATTACTTCGGGGAAACGACCGATGTGGATTCCGTTAAGCACCGGCTTGGCTATACCGGAACCAAGAATTATTTCTCGCCGCAGTGGAACGGCGCACAGATCCGGGAGATGTCCGGTCTGCTGTTTGATGACTTTGAACCGGAGCGTTTTGACCAGATCTGCCATGCCATTGACATTGATTCCAGTATCTTCTCTAAGACAGGCAAAGCCGTATCCAAGCTGTCGGACGGTAATCAGACCAAGCTGATGCTTGCCTGCGTCTTCGCCAGAAAGACCGAGCTTCTTCTGTTAGATGAACCGGCATCCCCGCTCGATCCGCTCATGCGGGATACCTTATCCGACATGATCCGCAGATATATCGCAGAGGGCGACGGCAGCCGCAGTGTAATATTCTCCACGCATAACATCACGGACATGGAGAGTGTTACCGATTATGTTCTGATCATGGAGCAGGGACAGATCGTGGAACAGGGCTTTGTTCTGGACTTAAAGGAAAAATATATCGTCGTCAAGGGAGACGCCGATGATACAGAAGCTGCCCGTCCATATCTGCTTACCTGCCAGTCCAATTCCTACGGATTTGAAGGCGTCTGTCTTGCAGATCAATTGGATCGCCTGGCAGGAACACATATAGAAGTTGAGACTCCGAGCCTCTTCCAGATCAGCGTCGCCGTTATGAAGCAGAATTCCCGACTGACCATTCCGGATATTGCGTAGTAAAAGGAGATGATCGCCATGAATCTCAAAGCCTACCATGCATATATGCCTCTTATATACCGTATCCTATCCTGCACCCTGTTTCCGGGGCTTTCTCTTATCAGCGGAATCGGACTCCTGTTGCTGTTTTATTTTCTGGGATTCCGTGATCCGACCGCCCAAGAGGGATCCTATATCTTCTATCTGCTCGCATTAGGGGTTATCGATCTGTTGCAGCTCTTCCTGACAGGCTGGTCCGAGGAAGGCGTCTTTTTCGGAAGCTATCGGCGGGATCACAGACTGTATGATTACATGAAGACCTCTGCCCGGGGCAGGGAGCTGTACCTCTCTATCTACCAGACGGATCTGATCATGGGCTGCATATATCCGATATTGCCGATGGTCATCCTCCTGATCACTTCCTGTATATCGGACGGCCTCTCTCTGGCAATGGTCCTATCATTTCTCGTAATGACCATCATTGCCGTGATCGCCGGATTATTCTTAAAGCTCGTAGGACGAAGATGTAACAATCAGACCACCTATGGATATACCTTCGCCGGAGCTGCCGCTATGCTGGCACAACCCATGACCTTCATCCTCGTAACCTCAGAAAATGAGCTGCCGATTCTGATCTGGGGAATCCTTACTACGATCCTGTTGGGGATCATGGTTCTGCTGATCAATAGGAATCTGAAAAGATGCCGTAAGATTCTAGGCGAAAACTGGTTATCGGATTAACTATATTCTTTCGATTGCTGCGTTTTGACAGGAACGATACCAAGATGAAAAAGAAAGGAAGGCGATCATCATGTATGCCAAGAAAACATTGAAATTATTCAAATATTCCCCGAATTATAAAGCTCAGGGAATCGTGTGTATCATATATCTGTTTGTCTCGTTTATATGGGGCTTTGCAGAAATAACCGGCATTGCAGGAAATGGAGACATGGGAGCCTTCCTGTTTCAATACTTCTTTCTGTCCTTCCTGTCCATGCCCATTCTGCAGCTGGCACAGAACCTGATGTGCGCATCCTATATCCGCACCAGTCCATCCGCCCGGAAGGTTCTCACCCGCGGATGCGCAGAATTATTATTATTAATCAATCTGATCGTCTATTCGATATTTATTACGGGCAAGTTCCTGCTGTTACAATTCTTCGGATATCCTACAGTCTCCGTCATCGTTGGGATACCTACCTATCTCATCATGGTAATCGGACTGATCCTCTATACCGTTCTCCAATATAAGAAACCACTGCTTGGTCTCGTGCCTTACGTCTTAGCCTTTGGCATATTCTTCTTTCTCGTAAGCGCAACCTCCTCTGAAGGCTCCGGTGTATTCTTAGAATATTGTCAGAAGCTGAATCCGATCCTCATGATCGTTCTCGGTTATATTGGAATCGCAGGCTGTGTCCTTATATATCTGCTCATTATCCGGCTTACCTACCGGCTGCCGTACTCCGACCGGGTCATGAATCAGCTGCAGAAATC
>CACZRT010000055.1 GCA_902783585.1 uncultured Lachnospiraceae bacterium
AAGAGGGTGTTTACATGACAGTTGAAGAAATGAATGGACTGCGAAAGCAGCTGGGAATCAGTTACGCATTAGTTTCGGAGTATTCCGGAGTCCCGCTTGGAACCGTGCAGAAGGTTCTGGGAGGAATCACCAAAAAACCGCGTTTGAATACTATGCTTGCAATTGGAACTGCCATTCACCAGCTTGCTGAGAAGGCGGATATGATGTCTAAGGATCTGGGGAGTTATTTCTATGTCGCGGGGGAGATTGAGCGGACAGAGCGGATGATGAAAGAAAGCGTATCTGATCCTATGATTAAAGAGCCCCTGCCTTATACAGCAAATTCAGATGATTGTGATGTAGAAGAGAGACAGAGAGAGGTTATATCCGTTCGGAAAAAGGCGGGAGGATATACACTGGAAGATTATTACAGACTCCCGGATGACCAACATGTGGAATTGATCGATGGCACATTCTATGATATGGCTGCACCGAGAATCGAACATCAGCTTGCATGTATGCGGATTCGGGACAGTATCAATCGATATATTGAAAAGAATAAAGGAACGTGCATTGTATTTGATACACCGATCGACGTTCAGCTTGATCAGAATAATACTACGGTTGTGCAGCCGGATGTGACGATCATCTGTGACAGAAGTAAGATCCGGGGAGGCAGGATCTTCGGTGCGCCGGACTTAGTGGTTGAAGTACTGTCAGCTTCCACGAGGAAGAAGGATATGACGATCAAACAGGCAAAGTATGCACAAGCCGGTGTGAAGGAATATTGGATCATAGATCTGGATAAGGAGAAAGTCATTGTCTATGACTATACCCATGATTATAACGTAACGATTTATTCGATGGAGGACACTGTTCCCGTTGGAATCTACGACGGAAAATGTATGGTGGATTTTGCAAAGATAAAGGAATATATTGATGGAGTGAAGGAGAACGATCATGAGTGATAAGAGCTATATGCCAACCAATCCCGAGTCACAGGCATGTGTGCACAGAGTGATGAAATATCTGGCGGATATTACGTATGAAAGAATTGTGACAGGGCAGCATACGCAGACGATGGAGCAGGCAGAGCTTCAGATGATACGAAGGCTGACCGGAAAAGAACCGGCACTGCTTGGCTTCGAGCTGCTGTCCTATTCACCGAATATCAACTATCTGGATACGGATGAGGTCTGTATGAAGGAAGTGGTGGAGAACTACGGTACGTTAAAGAGGGCCTGGGAATGGGCAGAGAAGAAGGGCTTGATCACATTTACCTGGCATTGGTTCTCACCGCTTGGCGGACGGTCGAAGTCCTTCTTTACGGAGAATACTGACTTTGACGCTTCCCGCGCGGTCATTGAGGGAACGCCGGAGAACCTTGCCTTACTATCTGATATGGATATGATGGCGGGGCTGCTTCGACCATTTTGCGATAAGGGAGTTCCAATCCTGTGGCGTCCGTTTCATGAGGGGGACGGCGACTGGTTCTGGTGGGGTGTGAAGGGACCGGAGGTTGTGAAGAAGCTGTGGCGGATGATGTATGAACGCTATACGAAGGTACATAGACTGAATAATCTGATTTGGGTATGGAATACTGCGGTTCCGGAGTGCTATCCGGGCGATGATGTGGTGGATATCATATCGCGGGATCTCTATCCGGACAAGCATGTGCATACTGCCTGTGAGAAGGAATATCAGGAGCTGATACAGATTACGAAGCAGCCGAAGATCACACTGCTTGGCGAGACAGGGAGTCTGCCGGATGTGAATGCGATCCATGACCGGAAGGCCGGTTGGGCAAGCTATATGACCTGGTCCGGAATCTTCTGTCTGGTAGAGGATTTCAACCGGTTTGCGTATCTGAAGGAGCTGTATTCAAGTCCGTATGCTGTGACGAAGGAGGAGCTGCCGGAGCTGTATACAGTGGGGTAGAAATACTGCGATCAATTTACAATTATTTTACAAAAGGGTACGGTAAGTACCCTTTTTGTGTGCTATGATTGGATATATGTATGGATAACCGATGTGACAGGACTGAAAAAGGATAGGGCGAAGAAGAGCGTGCATTGCAGAGATCCTATCGAAACTGCAGAGTGGAGAGGCGATAGTATATGAGCAGGAATCGTGTATTAATTGTAGAGGATGAGGAGGCAATCGGCAGACTGCTGACAATGAATCTGAAAATGGCGGGCTATGAGACGGTCTGGTTTCAGGACGGACAGGAAGCAGTGGATTCATTTGTGAAGGATCATCGGTTCGATCTGGCGCTTCTGGACGTGATGGTGCCGGGAATGGATGGATTCGCGGTTATGGAATTCTTAAAGCCGTATGGAATTCCGGTAATCTTCCTGACGGCGAAGGATGATATTAACAGCAAGGTGCAGGGACTCTCCGGCGGGGCAGAGGATTATATGGTGAAGCCGTTTGAGATGTTAGAACTGCTCCTTCGTATGGAGAAGGTGCTTGCGCGGGCGAATAAGACGGAGGATATTCTTCATGTTCTGAATATGGAGATTAACACGATAGAGCACAGTGTGAAACAGAATGGTGCAGAGGTTTCCTTAAAACCGATGGAATTCGAGCTTTTGGTGGTGCTTGCAAAGAATAAGAACCGGGCGATATCCCGGGAGAACCTGCTAAGAATGGTGTGGGGAACGGATTATATGGGAGAGACCAGAACGGTGGACGTTCATATTGGACAACTTCGTAAGAAGCTGAAGCTGGGAGAGCAGATCAAGACAGTGTCGAAGTTAGGGTATCGTCTGGAGGATGTGGAAGGTTGAGAATGAAACTAAAGACCAAAATCATATGGATCAGCTGTCTGGCGGTATTATCCGCGAGTCTGATCAGTGATATTGTGATATGGAATATCTGTCGAATCTCATTGACGCGGGAGACATATGAGACGGTATACCGTCAGGTTTATGAGGACTGGCTGGAACTTAGGCAGCAGTTGGATCTTGCACAGGTTTCACGACAAGATGAGGATGTGGTTCTGTATTATCTGAAGGAGAAACAGAATGATTATGTGATCTGCATGAAGTATCTAGGATACGGACACATGATGGTATGGAAAGAGATCTTCAATCATACATGTATAGAATCCACAGACTTTGTAAATGAGCTGGGTTGGAATATGGAAAGCTATGGGATGATGGTCTATAGCGGGTATGAATTGGAGGGAAAGCGTTATCTGGTCTTTCGTACCAGTTATCAGAGTGATTATTATTTCTATTGGATTACAGACATTACTTACCTGCATAGACGACTTAAGCAATTGGCATTACGAATGCTTGCCATCACAGGCGTACTGACAGTGGTGGTCAGTCTGATCCTGTACCGAATGATAACGAGAGCCTTAAAACCTTTGCAGGAGCTTGAGGTATCCACACAGGCGATTGCGGAGGGCGATTATGCAAGACGGACACAGGTTGATCAGCAGGATGAGATTGGAAGTCTGGCAGAGCATTTTAATCAGATGGCAGAAGCCGTAGAGATCAGAACGAGGCGAATAGAGGAGTCGGAGCAGCGTAAGACACTCTTCATGGGGAATCTGACGCATGAGCTTAAGACACCGCTAACCGCAATATCCGGCTATGCGGATACGATGCTGATGATGAAGCTGAAGCCTTCGGAGGAGGAGGAGGCATTATCCTATATCCAGTCCGAGGCGGATAGATTGGAGCGGTTATCCCGCAAGATGATGCAGCTCTTAGAATTGGATCAGAAGAGCGAGATTGAGATGGAGGAGCATTCTGTACGGGAACTATTTGCGGCAGTAGAACAGTCCTGCAGGCAGATCTTACGGGATAAGGATATCCGGCTGATCATTAACGAGCATGGGGAGAGGTTACGGATGGATCTTGACCTGATGACAGATGTCATGGTGAATCTTGTGGATAACGCGGTGAAGGCAAGCGCGAACGGAGGAGAGATCATTTTAAGAGCCGGTACGGACGAGCAGGGATATACCTGTCTTCAGGTGGAGGACTACGGCAGTGGGATTCCGGAGGACGAGCGGGAGAGGATCTTAGAACCTTTCTATATGGTAGATAAATCAAGAAGCCGACAGCACGGCGGTGCCGGACTGGGACTGGCTTTGGTTAAGCTGATCCTGGAGCGTCATGGAATGCAGATGAAGATCGAAAGTGAAGTTGGAGTGGGGACGAGGATCAGCATTTACAATATGTTTACAAAACGATGAATACTTGATGTAAGAATCCATGCTAGGATAGTTTCAGAATATGAAAGGACCTGGCATGGATTTTATATTTAGATAGAAAAGGATACTGAACGATGAGGAGGAGGATAGAACATGAAACGGAAATGGATAGGAATTCCAAGGAATCGAAGAAGGAGAAGACTGGGAGCGGTATGCTCTATGGTGATGGTAGGATCGTTACTATTATCCGGCTGCCAGGAGAATCCGGAGTCGTCGATCGTGGTGAATAAGGATATGGACAACCTGATCGAGCAGGCAGGCAATACGGAACAAGGGATAACGAATGTAGCAGAGGTGGCGGAGAATTACGACAGTTATCAGGTGAGTCTCAAGGATGATTCCCTGCATGTATCGGTGAATGTCGATGCGAAGGTGGATATTCCGGAGGTGGATAGTTTATCCGTATTTCGGGTGGAGCAGCAGAAGATTACACAGGAGCTTGCGGATAAGATGATACAGGTTTTCATGGGAGAGGAATCGTTGTATGACGGAAGTGCACAACATACCCGTACCCGAAAAGAGATTGAGGCGGATATCCGACGTGTTCAGGATGCGATGAAGGAAGCGGATGATGACTATAAGAATGAGTACCAGTATGAAATCAATCATTTTCAGGAGGAATATGAGAATTCACCGGAGGACATTATCTGGGAAGAGTATAGGTCGGATGGAAAGCTGCATTCGATTGATGAGTTAAATCAGAAGTATCCGTCACATACATACTATTCTTGGCAGAAGGAATTAGAGACAGATGAGCTGTTATATGTAATTACACATGAAGGTACAGATGAACAGAAGGAACTCTATATTATGAATAATGCAGCGCGTGGTAATGCGATCCGCTATATCAGGAAATCAGCGAAGGAAATGGATAGATATAATGGTTTTATATCCGACATATCAGCAGGTTATCTTTTTGCAACTAATTTGGAGGCCAAGGAGCATCTGGGAAACCAAGCCTATCCGTATTCGACATGGAGGGCAGAGGATGGGATTCCTGAGAATCTGGATCAACAGATTGGAATTGATACCAAGACGCCGATTGCAGAGGATGTCAGTTCTGCACCTACGACCATATCTTTGGAGGAGGCGTGTACGATTGCGGAGGACTTTTTAGAAAAGGTTGGAATTACGGATTTTGGATATTATACCGGTGGAAAATATAAGGAAGTATCCTCCTTTCAACAGGGAAGGCTGACTTATAATACCTACTATATTCTACAATACACGAGAACGGTGGATAATGCTATGGTGACCATGGACCGGATCAGTAAGCATGAGGAAGGCTGGGCGGGAGAAAGTTATGTTAAGAAGGACTGGCCAATTGAATGTATGGAATTCCGAATCAATGACGACGGTATAGTTGCATTTAATTATAATGCCCCTCTTGCAATCACGGAGACGGTGGTGGACAGGGCGGCAGTCAAATCCTTTGAT
>CACZRT010000056.1 GCA_902783585.1 uncultured Lachnospiraceae bacterium
CGGGAATTCTTAGGCAAATTGAAAACGACCTAGCTACAGCATATTCTTTGCATATTGAATATCCTTATGCATCTGATCGAGCAGATCATCTACATTCTCAAACTGCATTTCCTTACGGATATAGTGAAGCAATTCCACTTCCACATTCTTTCCGTAAGCATTTCCCTCATACTCAAACAAATACGTCTCTAAACCGGCAACACAGGCATCGCTGACGGTTGGCTTACATCCAAGATTGGCTATCCCATGCAGAATCGTTCCGTCCATATGGCACCGGGCCAGATAGACTCCGTACGGTGGAAGAAGCTTATCTTCTGCGATTCTCTGATTGATCGTAGGGATTCCGATGGTATGTCCAAGACCGGCACCATGGATCACCTCACCATAGATACTGTACCCCTTCCCCATCGCTTCTGCGACAAATTCCATATCTCCCTGCAGAATTCCATCCCGAATTGAAGTGGAGCTGATCTCCTCATTCCGACAGGTTAATTTCTCAAATACCGCAACCGTAAACCCATACTGGTCTCCCAGGCGTTTCATCGTATCGGCATCTCCGCTCCGGTTCTTCCCAAAGCGGTAATCCGTTCCGATGGCAACCGCCTTCACATGAAGCTGATCAACCAGGATCTTACGGACGAACATATCCGGTGTCTGATCCGCAAATTTCTGTGTAAACGGATATTCCAGAAATACCTGAATCCCACTCATTTCCGCCTTATGCAGCTTCTCCGGAGCACTGTCGATCAGTCTTCCTCTCTTATTCTCCGGAAAGCGGAAGGTAAAGATCACTCCCGTCATTCCCTGTGCCTGCCATTCCCCCACCTGACGTAACAACAATTGGTGTCCCCGGTGGAATCCGTCGAACTTTCCAAGCGCAATCGCTGTATTCTGTAATTGAAGTCCATGTACATCCGTAATATGCTTCATCTAATATATCCTCTTATTTCTTATGAATCCTCATAACAAGGTTTTATTTCTGCTTATTATGACATGTGAGCACTGTCATATACTATCATAAAAACATCTTATATGGGACGAATAAGCCTTCCGCTAACCGGTACTCATAGATTCCGACAAAACTGCCCTTGGAATCATAGACCAGGAATCTCGATTCTGCGTCCCTTTCTTCGGATGGTATCCGGGAGAGGTTACATTCCGGCAGCATCCCCTCTGTCATTCGGCCTATATTCTCTTTCTTCAGTTTATTTCCGTTATATACTAGCTTATCTGCCGATTCCTTCACATAGAGCTTCGGATGATCCTGATACATGGAATCGATCGGCGCGATATAGTCCTTCAGCTTGTCTTCCTGTTCCAGATAGGCAACTGCATCCAGCTTCAGACTGTCACTGACATCAAAGCCACAGGCACGAACCCGCACCAGCTTCTCCATACAAGCTCCGCAGCCCAGATCCTCCCCGATATCCCGGCACAGACTTCGAATATAGGTTCCACGGCTGCATGCAATACGAAATGTCACACGAGGGAGCTCGATCCTTAGGATCTCCAACGCATAGATCGTCACCGGTCTAGCCTTCCGTTCGATTGTCTGTCCTTCTCTTGCCAGTTCATATAGCTTCCTGCCATCCACCTTGATCGCCGAATACATAGGCGGAATCTGATCATAGGTTCCCTGATACTTGTAGACAGCCTCCTCCAGTCTGCTGTCCGGATAATCGGCTGCCTCCACCGGTGAAGTATGAAGCACCTTACCGGAAGTATCCTCGGTATCCGTAACCATCCCAAGCAGCATGGTCGCCTCATATACCTTATCATGATCCGGCAGAATATCACAGAGCTTGGTCGCTTTCCCCAAACACACAACAAGAACGCCTTCCGCCAACGGATCAAGCGTTCCTGTATGTCCTATTTTCTTCTGATGTAAGATACCACGAAGCTTGGCTACCACATCAAACGAAGTATAACCGGCTTCCTTGTATACATTCAGTATTCCATCATGCATAATAACTATCTTTCTTTCCTATAACCTTCCATATCATTTGTTCGTCTATATCCTCTGCCAATACTGCCTCACGAGACAGGGGGCTGTATTACGAACTACAGATATTTACGGATCTCTTCCAATACGGCATCCAATGTCTCCGACTGGCCGCCGGTCAAATCAAAGCCTGCAGCCCGCACATGTCCGCCGCCGCCGAAATGAAGGGCAATCTTGCTGACATCCACATATTCATTGGACCGTAAGCTGAATTTGTAGTGATCCGGCTCAAATTCATAATAGAAGATCGCAACCTCGATCCCTCTGGTCACTCGGATCTGATCGACCACTCCGTCAACGTCCACGCTGCTTGCCTCATATTGATCAAAGACACTTTTGCGAAGACAGGTAATAACAACCTTCTCATTCTCCGCAAGATAACTATTGATCAAAGCCTCCCCCAGAATATGATTCTGTTTGAAGCTCTTGCTGTAAAAGGTTCCATCGATCACCTTCGTCGGATTCGCACCAAGAGCGATCAGCTCTCCCGCCACCTGCATGGTGTTTTTGGTCGTATTGCTGTGCTTGAATACACCGGTATCATGAACAATCCCCAGATATAATGCTTCCGCACAGCCTGCGTGGATCTTGTCATGCTCTAACAGCTCGTAGATTGCTTCACATGCTGCAGATGCCTCCGGCTTTACAAGACATAGATCTCCAAAGCCCGGATTGCTGGCATGATGATCAATGACCACCTTCACCTTGGCGGTATCATAATAGACCGTAAACTCGCCAAAGCGGTCATAGCTGGCGCAGTCCAGCGCCAGGCACAGATCATAGGTCTTGCCTTCCTGCACAGCATGGTGCACATGATCCATACCGGTTAAGAATTCAAAGCATTCATCAAATGCCCCCAAATAGACATCCACCTGCTTTTCCGGATAGTTATCCAGAATATAATTACACATGCCAAGCGTCGAGCCAATACAGTCGCCATCCGGCCGCATATGTCCGATCAGAACGATGGATGCTGCATCTTCAATTGCCTGAATATATTCATTCATATACATTTCCTCTTATCCTGTCAACTTAAGCTTAACAACACCGATGATAGAACTTGTCAGCCAAAATTGACAAATAAACTCCTCAAACTGTTAATCCGTATCCTCTGATTCCTCAATATGCAGATCCGCGATCTTCTTAGACATCTCGGCCCCGTATGCAATCGAGTCATCCATCAGAAAGCTGATCTCCGGTGTATTCCGCAGGTTCACCCGATGGGCAAGCTCCCTCCGAATATACCCTTCTGCATGCTTCAAGCCTGTCATGGTCGCCTCCTGCTCCTCGGCAGATCCAAGCACACTGATATATGCCTTCGCCGTCTTCAAGTCCGGTGCAACGATCACATCCGTAACCGATGTCAGAAAATGAATCCGCGGGTCCTTAATTTCCCGAATGATCATGCTGAGCTCCTTCTGAACCTCGCTGTTGATACGGGTATTCTTAACACTGTTTTTTCTCATTTATCTAGGCACCTCTACCATAATATATGCTTCAAACTGGTCGAATTCCTGAATATCATTAAAGCCTTCAAATACCAGACCACATTCAAAGCCGCTCTTAACCTCTTTCACATCGTCCTTAAACCGCTTCAGGGATGTCAGCGGTCCCTCGAAGATCTGCTCGCCCTCTCTGGTGATACGGTAAGTCGCATTCTTCTGAATGGTTCCGTCTAAGACATAGGAACCTGCGATCGTACCGACACCGGACGCCTTATAGGTCTGACGAACCTCTCCGTGACCGATCACCTTCTCTTCATAGATCGGATCTAACATACCCTTCATGGCAGCTTCGATATCCTCAATTGCGTCATAAATGACACGATACAGACGCAGATCTACCTGCTCCTGCTCTGCCGTACTCTTAGCGGTTGCATCCGGACGGACATTGAATCCGATGATGATCGCATTCGAAGCAGATGCAAGGATAACATCCGACTCGTTGATCGCGCCGACACCGGCATGGATCACCTTGATCACAACCTCATCATTGGACAATTTCAGCAAACTCTGCTTCACGGCTTCCACAGATCCCTGAACATCGGCCTTTACGACCAGATTCAGTTCCTTCACATTACCGGCCTGAATCTGAGAGAACAGATCATCCAGAGACATCTTAGACTTCGTCTCTGCGATCAATTTATCCTTCTCATAACGGATAAATGCCTCTGACATCGTACGGGCTTCCTTCTCCGTATCCACTGCCATGAAGATATCTCCGGCATTTGGAACTCCATTTAATCCAATGATCTCAACCGGCTTAGACGGACCTGCTTCCTTCACACGGCGGTGCTTATCATCCTCCATTGCACGTACCTTACCGTGTACATTGCCTACCGATATGATATCACCGATATGAAGAGTTCCCTTCTGCACCAGTACCGTAGCAACCGAACCGCGACCCTTATCCAGCTCGGCCTCGATCACGATACCTCTTGCCTTACGGTTTTTATTAGCCTTCAATTCCATAACCTCTGCTGTCAGTAATATCATATCCAGCAGATTATCAATACCTTCCTTCGTATGTGCAGATACCGGACAGAATATGGTAGAACCGCCCCATTCCTCAGCAACCAGCTCATATTCCATCAATTCCTGCTTAACACGCTCTACATTCGCGCTTTCCTTATCGATCTTGTTCACGGCAACGATGATCTCAACCCCGGCTGCCTTGGCATGATTGATCGCCTCTATGGTCTGCGGCATAACACCATCGTCTGCTGCAACTACCAGAATTGCTATATCTGTAGACTGGGCACCACGCATACGCATAGCAGTAAATGCTTCATGACCCGGAGTATCCAAGAAGGTGATCGTCTGATCGCCGACACGAACCACAGATGCACCAATGTGCTGGGTAATACCGCCGGCTTCTGCATCCGTCACATTCGTTGTACGGATCGCATCCAGCAGAGAAGTCTTACCATGATCGACGTGTCCCATAACACAGACTACCGGAGGTCTTGGAGTCATTAAGGATTCATCCTCTTCTTCCTCCTTCAGCATCTCCTCGATCAGATCTACCTGTTCTTCCTCTTCTGCAATAATATTATATTCCAGTGCAATATCCGCAGCCTCGTCAAACTCAATATCCGAATTGACATTCACCATCTTACCGGCCAGAAACATCTTCTTGATCAGCTGATTCACCTGAATACCGATCTTATCTGCGAATTCCTTGATGGACATTACCGGCGGGAACTGCATGGTCTTAATGGTATCCTCCGGCTCCTTCTCGACCGGCTTAACCTCCGGCTTGATAAATGCACCGCTCTTTTTCTCCTGCTTCGCATTCGGATTCTGTGTATTACCATTCTGCCCATTACCATTCTGTCCGTTATTATCATGCTTATTCTTTTTCTTATTCTTCTTCGAGGTTCCCTCTGCTTGGAAGGTTACGATCGTATGCTCCTTCTTCTCCGGCTTCTGGTTACCGTTCTTTTTCTTCTTATCATGCTCCTGTGACGGCTTGTTGCCACCACTTTGCTGATTCTGGTTCTGTGGCTTATTGCCGCCGCTTGGCTGATTCTGGTTCTGTGGCTTATTACCGCCGCTTGGTTGATTCTGGTTCTGCGGCTTACTGCCGCTAGCCTGCTGATCCTTCTGCTTACCGGTAATCTGTCCGCTCTTTTCCACCGGCTTCTTATTCTGGGCAGGACCCGCCTGAGCCTTGTTATCTACAGCCTTCTTATCCTGTGCCGGCTTGTTGTCAGCCGCCTTCATGGTTACGGTCTTCTTACTCTCAGCCGCCTTCTGATCGGATGCCTGTTTCACATCCGCGCCCGATTTTCCTTCTGCAGAGGTCTTGGAAGCAGGATCCTTCTTGACCGGCTTCTTCACCGTTCCTGTTTTCTTCGTTTCAATCTTCTTATCTTCAGTCTTATCGTCTGCCGTTTTCTTAGCCGCCGGCTGTTCTGCCTTCTCCGGCTTCGCAGCTGCCTTACCCCCGGAGAATGTCTGTCTGATATAGGACTCCTGCTCTGCATCCAGAGAAGAAGCTGCCTTCTTATCCGGAATCCCCTTCTTATCCAATTCTGCAATAATACTCTTACTCTCTATTCCTAATTCCTTTGCCAACTCATGTATTCTGATTTTTGCCATTCGTTACACCTCCGATATTCTAATCAATTAATCTCAAGTTCTACCTTTTTCATGATCTCCTTCGCAAAGCCTTCATCCGTGATTGCAAGGGAAGCACGGATCTGCTTGCCCATAGCATGCCCCAAGTCTTCTTTCGTTCCGTAGATCACGATCGGTACTTGGTAGTAACTACATGAATCCGAAAAATCCTTCTTCGTATTCGCAGAAGCATCCTCTGCAATAATGACCAGATACGCCTTTCCGGTCTTGACGGTCTTCTCCGTCATATATTCTCCGCTGACCAGCTTGCCGGCTTTCATCGCTAAACCGATCATGGATAGCACACGATCAGGTTCCAAGCTCCATCAACTCCTTACTAAGTCTATCATAGATCTCCTGCGGGACCGCCATCTTGAAGGATCGGTCAAGCCCCTTTGTCTTCATTGCCTGCTTCAGACAATCCTGTGATCTGCAGATATAGGCTCCCCGGCCGTTTTTTTTGCCGGTAGCATCCAATTCTATCGTCCCCTCCGGTGTTCGTATTATTCGAATCAATTGCTGTTTATCCTTCGATTCACCGCAGCCGATACACCGTCTGAGTACCGGATTCTTGGCCATATCCATCACATCCAATCTATCATAAGCTTCCTATTTATCTATATCAAGATTCTTCATCTATATCATATATCATTCCGAATCCTATAATATCCAATCCCGGCTTTATTCTTCGTCTTCCGTAGTTTCGGATTCTTCTTCTTCGGATTCCTCTGATTCGGTATCTTCTGCATCGGTATCTTCTACATCAGACTCCTCCACGTCAGCATCCTCATAGCCTTCTTCATTCTCGTCGTAGCCATCCCCGGTCTCATCATACTCTTCATAACCATCTTCCTCAAGCTCGCTGTCATCCTCATAATCCTCAACCTGGGATTCACTCTTGATATCGATCTTATAACCGGTCAGTCTGGCTGCAAGTCTTGCATTCTGACCCTCTTTACCGATCGCAAGCGATAATTGATTATCCGGAACAACCACTCTGGCGGTCTTCTCATCCAGATCGACCGTAACCGATACAACACTGGACGGACTCAAAGCATTCTTAATATAGATCGCCGGGTTCTCATTCCAGGTAATAATATCAATCTTCTCACCATGCAGATCATCCACAATGGCATTGACTCTCGCACCATTCAATCCGACACAGGCACCGACCGGATCTACATTGCTGTCATTGGAATAGACTGCAATCTTAGAACGGGAGCCTGCCTCTCTGGAAATATTCTTGATCTCAACCACACCGTCTGCAACCTCTGCAACCTCTTTCTCAAACAGGCGCTTCACCAGATCCTTATGTGTTCTGGACACCAGAATCCGAGGTCCCTTGTTGTTCTCCTTCACTTCCACGATATACAGCTTCACACGCTCTGTCGGATAGAAGGTCTCACCCGGAATCTGCTCATTTTCGGTCAGGATTGCATCGGTCTTGTCATCTAAGCTGATACAGACATTCTTACCGATATAACGCTGAACCACACCGGTCACAACATCCTTTTCCTTACATTGAAAATGATTGAAAATGGACTTCCGTTCTTCCTCCTTGATCTTCTGAACGATGACGTTTCTCGCATTCTGTGCAGAAATACGTCCGAAATTCTTCGGCTGCAGTTCGGTCTTCACCACATCGTCCACATCATAATTCGGATCGATCATTCTGGCTTCCTCTAAACTGATCTCAGTCGAAGGATTCTCTACCTTCTCTACAACCCTGCGCTCCACATATGCAGAAAATGCGCCGGTTTCCCGATCCATCACGACCTGCATCTCTATATCATTATTCTTATCTCTCTTATATGCATCCACAATGGCCTTCTCAATGGTCTCCATCAGGACTTCCTTGTCAATCCCTTTCTCCTTCTCAATCTCGTTCAGTGCATCCATAATCTCTGACATGTCTTTTATCCTCCTAATTCTTATATGTCAAATGCTAATCGAATCAGTGCGATCGTTGGCCGTTCAAAGCATTCTTCCGACCCGTCCTCATATTCGATCGTTACCGTGTTCTCATCATAAGCCTTCAACAATCCACTGTATTCCTTCTGACCGTTAAGTGCTTTATATAACTTAATATCAACCTCCTGGCCGACACTTCGTTCATAATCCCGTTCCCGTTTTAAGGGTCTTCCAAGCCCCGGAGAGCTTACCTCCAGAATATAGGCATCCTCAATAAAGTCCTCTTCATCCAACTTAACCTCCAATGCCCGGCTCACCGTCACGCAGTCATCAATCGTAATGCCGCCTTCCTTGTCAACATAGACGCGAAGATAATAATTGGAGCCTTCCTTCACATATTCCACATCCCACAGGGTAAAATGATGTTCATTCAGGATCGGCATAACCAGATCTTCACAGCGTTTCTCAATCTCCGTTCGTTTCAAATACAGGATCTCCTTTCTTAGCTGTTACTATGACATGATCGTGCAGGGAAGACGAAGCCGCTCCCTGCATGCTCCGCCCGAATTCGACGCAGTCGATAACTACTGATTAAGGGCGTGTGCATAAATTAAAGAGTGGACATACGTCCACTCTTAAGTCGTTTCCATCTCAAGCTAGAGCCATCATAGCACAAATCCATGCAGAAAGCAAGCAAAATAATCGGAATTTCATGATTTCACATGATAATATATCGTGATTTCCGTTTATTTCGGATCGATCTCCGAATACACAGGGAATGAATATTCATAATCCACAACCTCATAGTCCATCTGACTGATCGAATTCAAGGTCTCGATCGTCTTCTGATAGGAATCCTCGATCCGTCCCCAGTCTCCCTCTGTTAAGAAGCTGTACTGATCCCGATTCTCATAGGCTTCCACTACCGGTACAAGCCCGATCACATCATCCTTCCAATAGACATAGACCGGAGCAAACCGCCATGCCGTGATATAAGTATGGTCTCCCTGCTTCTCGAATTCCATATCCAGAATGATTCCGATATCCTTCATGACGCCGTTTTCATAGCGCTGGCTGGAAATGAAGTTACCCATGGAATAGATCACATATCCGGTACGCTTCGAGCCATCCGGATTCGTAAGCTCCCGTACCTCCATAGCCTCAACCACATGCGGGTGACCGCCTATGATCACATCGGCGCCCGCCTCAAACAGACGATCCACGCACATCTTCTGCCAGTCATCCGGCGGAACCCGGTATTCAGTACCAAAATGAATGATCGGCATTACAACATCCACACCGGCCTCGTCCAGCCTTCGGACATTCTCGCACATCTCATTAATTGCTGCGTCATCGTAATTATATAAGCTGTTCACGCAATACGGCGCGTCGCTTGGAACCGGAAGGCCATTGGTTCCGTATGTATAACAGGAGAATCCAAAGGTAATCCCGTTCACATCCATAATACAGAGTTTGTCCTTCTCCTCCTGACTTCTTGCGGTTCCTACATGCGGAATTCCGACAGAATCCAGATAATCAAGCGTAGCATAGACGCCATCCTCCCAGGAATCGAGGGAATGATTATTGGCCGTCGCAAGAAAGTCAAAGCCGAGCTCCTTTAAGTTATCTGCCAGTACCTCCGGTGAGTTGAACATCGGATAGTCCGCATAACCGTGCACGTCGGAATTCGCTCCGTTATACCGTCCGGCAAGTGTCGTTTCCAGATTCCCGAAGGTAAAATCGGCTTCGTTTAAATAATCTTCTACATAAGTGAAGCTTTCCATGTAATCAAAGGTATCGGTTGCCGCATCATAGCCCCGGTTGATCTGCCAGGAATGCATCATAATATCGCCGACACAGGTTAAGGAAGCATGCAGCGTCTCTTCTTCCACCGTAATATTCTCGGAGGCCGGTTCCATCTCCACAGGTGCCTGATAGACCACCTCTGTGGCAATATCCTCATAGCTCGGATTCTTCGTCTGATTCTCCTTAAAGAACAGATACCCAAGGATCAGACTAAGGAGGATCACTCCTTCTATTAAAATAACAACAACCTGCTTCTTCATACGTACTCCACTTAATTTAATCAAATGTAATTATACTGCTATAACCTTCTCGCCTTGTTTCTTCAGCAAGTTGGTCATCACATACTATATCATTTGCATAAAAGCAACTTTCGAAGGCAAGATTATTAAGCTAACTGTGTCTCTACCGTCTCTTTCGCAAGCTTCAATGCCTCATCGATACCTGCCGGATTCTTACCGCCTGCCTGTGCCATATTCGGACGACCGCCGCCGCCACCGCCGACACAAGGTGCGATCGTCTTGATCAGATTACCGGCATGCGCGCCCTTCTTCACAGCTTCCTCAGTCGCCATTACCACAAGATTGACCTTACCGTCCTTCGAAGCCGCAAGTACGATAACGCCTTCGCCCAGCTGATTCTTCATCTGATCGCCAAGCTCCCGCAGTCCGTTCATATCCACATCCGCAACAGAAGCCGCCAGGAACTTCATGCCCTTCACTTCCGTTATCTGATCCGTCACATCACCCAAAGAATCCTGTGCCAGCTTGCTCTTTAAGGACTCATTTTCACTGCTCAGGTCCTTGATCTCTGCCATCATATGACTTAGCTTATCCATGAGCGTTGCCGGAGTTGCCTTCACGATCATAGCAGCCTCAGCAAGCTGTTTCTCCAGATTCTGATAATACCGGAATACGCCTTCCCCGGTAAGTGCTTCAATACGCCTGACACCGGCAGCCACACCGGCCTCGGAAATGATCTTAAAGGTCTGAATACTGCTGGTATTGGCAACATGTGTACCACCACATAATTCCTTCGAGAAATCCCCCATGGTAACCACACGTACCTCATCTCCGTATTTCTCACCGAAGAGTGCCATTGCACCGGTCTTCTTCGCATCCTCTAAGCTCATGATCTTCGTCTCTACAGGCGTTGCCTTGCGAATCTCGTCATTCACGATCTGCTCCACCTTCTGAAGCTCCTCCGGAGTCATCGGTGAGAAATGCGAGAAGTCAAACCGCAGCCGATCCGGAGCCACAAGAGAGCCCTTCTGCTCTACATGAGAGCCAAGCACTACCTTCAGCGCCTTCTGTAACAGATGTGTTGCGCTATGATTCTTACAGGTATTCGCACGTCCTGCCTCATCCACTTTCAGAGTCACGATATCGCCGACCTTGAACATACCCTTCGTCATAGTTCCCACATGTCCGATCCGGCCGCCCTTTAAGTGAATCGTCTCTTCCACCCGGAATTCTCCTTCTGATGTTACGATCACACCGGTATCGCCTTCCTGACCACCCATCGTACCGTAGAACGGAGTCTGATCCACGATCACGGTCGCATGCTGACCATCTACGATCGCAGATACCACTTCTCCCTTCTCCTGCTCCTCGGAGGAATCTGATGTAACGATCGGATTGGTCGTAAGCACGGTGATCTTCGAATCAGCCTCTAACCGGTCATATCCCACGAATTCAGAAGTGATCGAAGGATCGATCTCATCATATACCGTCGCGTCCGCGCCCATATAGTTCGAGGTCTTACGGGCAGTACGGGCGGCAACTCTCTGCTCCTCCATAGACGCCTTAAAGCCTGTCTCATCAATATCATAACCCTTTTCCTCTAAGATCTCCTTCGTCAGATCTAGTGGAAATCCATACGTATCATATAATTTAAATGCATCTGCTCCGGTAAGTGTCTTCACACCCTTGGCAGTCATATCCTCTTCCATGGAGGCAAGGATTGATAAGCCCTGATCAATGGTCTTATTGAACTTGGTTTCCTCCTGTGTCAATACATTGAAGATGAATTCCTTCTTCTCATAAAGCTCCGGATATCCATCCTTGGAGCCCTCGATTACCGTCTCAGATAACTTCGCAAGGAACATGCCGTCAATGCCAAGCAGACGCCCATGTCTGGCGGCACGGCGGATCAGCCGGCGCAGTACATAGCCGCGTCCCTCATTGGTCGGCATGATACCGTCTGAGATCATAAAGGTTGCCGAACGAATATGATCCGTGATCAAACGGATAGACACATCCTGATTCTCATCTTCTTTATAGGTTACATTCGCGAATTCACACACCTTATTCCGCAGGGCGCAGACCGTATCCACATCAAAGATCGAATCGACATCCTGTACAACGACAGCCAGACGCTCCAGTCCCATACCGGTATCGATATTCTTCTGGGCAAGCTCCGTATAATTTCCCTTCCCGTCATTATCAAACTGGGTAAATACATTGTTCCAAACCTCCATATACCGGTCGCAGTCACAGCCTACGGTACAGGTCGGCTTGCCACAGCCGTATTTCTCCCCGCGGTCATAATAGATCTCAGAACAAGGGCCGCAAGGACCTGCCCCGTGCTCCCAGAAATTATCCTCTTTTCCAAACCGGAAGATCCGATCCTCCGGAATTCCGATCTTCTCATTCCAGATCTTGAATGCCTCATCATCATCCTGATATATGGACGGATACAGACGGTCCTTATCAATACCTACAACCTCTGTCAGGAATTCCCAGGACCATTCGATCGCCTCATTCTTAAAATAATCGCCAAAGGAGAAATTCCCCAGCATTTCAAAGAACGTACCGTGTCTTGCCGTCTTACCGACATTCTCGATATCACCGGTACGGATACACTTCTGACAGGTCGTTACTCTGCGTCTTGGAGGAATCTCCTGTCCGGTAAAATAAGGCTTCAGCGGCGCCATACCGGAATTGATCAGCAGCAGGCTGTTATCATTATGCGGAATCAAAGAGAAGCTCTTCATCTTCAAATGACCCTTGCTCTCAAAGAATTCCAAAAACATCTTTCTCAGTTCGTTAACACCATAGTTTTCCAATGTTCTATTCCTCCTGAATAAATAGGTAACGGCCAGTATATGACTACTGGCTGTTGAAATGATATGCATGAATTATACGAATAACATTTACGCTTCTGTCGATTCTTTTACAGACTCTTTCTCCAGCTTCTTCTTATCGACTGCCTTACGGATTCCCGCTCCTGCAAATACAGCCGCAACAATGGTTGCAAGAAGTACAATTGCTGATATTACATACCGTAATAATTCCGCTCCGAACGCGCCCCATCCTGGTTCCATAGATCTTCCTCCTTTTTTTGATATCATTGATGTATCATATAGGCTGTAATTTGACTATGAATAACAGACATCTTATTCAAAAAACAAGCATCTTATTCAATAAACAATCATTTTATCAATGCTATCAAACAATCACTTCCCATATATTACCACAATCTATCGATTTATACCATACTAATATAGGGAAAATTATCAAATAATACCCTATATCTTCTTATTCTCCGGCTTTGCCAGCTCCTGAAAGAAGCAGGAATAGCTTCCCGTATGACAGGCGGCTCCGATCTGCTCCACCTTGGCAAGGATCGTATCATTATCACAATCCAGCCTTAACTCCTTCACATATTGATAATGCCCCGATGTATCACCCTTTAACCATAGTTCCTGACGGCTTCGGCTATAGTAAGTCATCAGCCCTGTTTCAACAGTTCTGTTATAGGATTCCTCATTCATATATGCAAGCATCAGAACCTCACCGGTCTGATAGTCCTGTACTATGGCGGGGATCAGACCATCCTTATTCAGCTTAAACTCCGAAAAATCAATATATGAGATCAACGGATTCGAATTCTTGATTTCCATATGACCATTCCATTCCTTTCCGACTTCTTACCACTCGGCGATCCTGCACAGAGTAATAGGACAACACGAATGCATTCCGTCCAATGAATATCGATATATCTTTACGAATTCGTGATCACGGTCGTATTGATCGTCATGATTGCAATGATCAGGCAGATTTCCATTGTGATCGTCATGGTAAGGACGCTTCCAAGCAGGATGTCTCCCTTCGTCGTACAATCCTTCTTATAAGTATCCATAACCATAAGCGCCGCATACAATCTACGGTTCGAACTTCCAAGCCCCAGATCGCCGAAGCCCTTCTTGGATTTTAAATAATCATCCGCTTCGATCACCCGATCTACGATCTGTTCCACAGATAACGGAAGGGCGGTCAATGCGCCAAGGATCGTAAGCTCATATCCGGAACCAAACTTATGCTTACGCGCCTTCAGTTCATGATAGATCTGAATGACCTTCTCACACTTCACTTCGGAGCTTTCCGGCACCAGACAAAGCACATGGCTTAAGGACTGTACCGCATTATTATCATAGAATTCTTTCTTTAAGACCGCATACATCTCTTCCATATTCTCGATCATACGGTCGATAGACAGATCTGAGACCGCAAGCATTGCCGCAAACGGAATATCCTCATCCGAGGTCAGCCAGCTGTGCTTCTTCTTCATACAGTCATAGATTTCATTAGTACGGTCCACATACTTCTGATATTCCTCCGGCTGCTTATGCTCACAGATCGTAACCGCAGCAAGAAGCTTATGCTCATTCCCCATCCAGACACTCTTATGAAGCAGCTTATAGACCTGTTCCACCCGGTCAAAATACCCTTCGGGATCATCGGATAATGCCATCTTGCTAAGCAGCGTGGTCTTAATGTTCCCGCGATATTCCGATAACTCTCCGGTCTTAGACTTTAAGACAGCCAAACATTCCTTCATCCTCTCCGGCTCTATCTCCTTCATCTGACTGGTATAGACCGTAGCGGCCGCATAATTCATCAGGTCGCTGTCCCATTTGAACTGACTGGACAACAATGAATGATTTACCGCAAACAGATCACAGCGATCCATTAACTCCTGTTCCATGTGTGCTCCTCCTCATATATCGAACTTCTGACAAAAACCTATTTAATCAATACTTCATAGAAAGTATCTATCATCCGGGAACATGCCCAGAATCCTTACAGCTTGTCTTCCAAAATCAGGCTTTTTATATCGTTCCCTTCGTTGACAGCACATCATTGATCCGAATATCATACGAAGACGCTTCATCTAACGCCTTGGCAAATGCCTTGAAGGTCGCCTCAATGATATGATGATTATTGCTGCCGTGAATCTCCTTAATATGCAGATTCATGCCCGCCGCATAAGATATGGCATAGAAGAACTCCTTCACCATCTCGGTATCAAAGTATCCCACCTGATCGACGGTAAATGTCTCATCAAAGACCAGATACGGTCTGCCGGACAGATCGATCGCACATAACACAAGCGTCTCATCCATCGGAAGCATACTGTCGCCGTATCGCTTGATCCCCTTCTTATCGCCAAGCGCCTTTCGGATCGCCATACCGAGTGCAATACCGGTATCCTCGATCGTATGGTGGGAATCCACATACAAATCGCCCTTGACAGAAACATTCAGATCAAATAACCCATGTCTGGCAAAACTGTTCAACATATGATCAAAGAAACCAATCCCGGTATCCACCGTTGCTTCCCCTGTGCCATCGATATTCAGATCGATTTTAATATCCGTCTCATTCGTTTTCCGTGTGATACTTGCCTTCCGACTTGCCATCTTGTGTACCCTCCTTCATCCTATCTATCTTCAAATCTCACCTTGATCGAATTTGCATGCGCAGTCAGCTGCTCTGCCTCCGCAAATGCCTCAATATCCTTATGTACTGCCTCCAGCGCATTCCTTGAATAGTAGATAATGCTGGACTTCTTAATGAAATCATCCACAGACAGCGGGGAGAAGAACTTCGCGGTTCCGTTCGTCGGAAGAACGTGATTCGGTCCGGCAAAATAATCTCCGAGCGGTTCCGAACTGTAATCTCCCAAAAAGATGGCTCCCGCATTCTGTACCTTCGTCATCACTTCAAACGGATTCTTGGTCACGATCTCCAAGTGTTCAGAAGCTATCTGATTCACGGCATCCAAGGCATCCTCCAAGGAATCCGCGATCAACATATATCCGAAGTTATCCAAAGATTTCTGAATAATATCCTTTCTGGATAATTCCTTGACAAAGTCCTCAATCTCTACCGCCACCTTGTCCGCAAGCTCCTCGCTCGTAGTAACCAAAATCGCACTGGCAAGCTCATCATGCTCCGCCTGAGACAAAAGATCTGCAGCTACATAGCGTGGATTGGCCGTCTCGTCAGCAAGCACCATGATTTCTGATGGTCCCGCAATGGAATCAATTCCCACAAATCCATTGACCGCCTTCTTCGCAAGTGCAACAAAGATATTCCCCGGCCCTACGATCTTATCCACCGCAGGAATGCTCTCCGTTCCGTAAGCAAGTGCCGCAATTGCCTGCGCACCGCCGCATTTATAGATAGCATCTACACCAGCCTCATTGGCAGCAACCAATGTCGTCGCATAGACCTTACCCTCTGCATTACATGGGGTCGTCATGATGATCGATCCAACCCCTGCCACCTTAGCCGGTACAATATTCATCAACACGGAAGATGGATAGACCGCCTTGCCGCCCGGAACATAGACACCAACCTTCGAAAGTGCCGTTATCTTCTGACCAAGCAGGGTGCCGTCCGGCTTGGAATCAAACCAGCTGTACTGCCGCTGTTTCTCATGATATTCGCGGATATTTTTAAGTGCTTTGCGGATCACGGCTAACAGATCCGCATCCACCTCACGGTAGGCCTCTTCAATCTCTTCCTTAGTTACCTGAATATTCTCAGCCGTAATATGCGCATGATCGAACTTCTCAGTATATGCAAATACTGCCTTATCCCCATTCTTTGCCACGTCATCCACGATTGCCTGTACGGTCTCGACATAGCTGCCGTAGTTGTTCGGGCTGCGCTTCAGCAAGTCATTCAATAAGTTCTTCTTGGTTTCCTCTGTCAATTTAACTTTCCGCATCTTCTGCCTCCTGTAACTGTATCTAATACCATTGCTATTCATACATGGAATGATCGGTATTCCAGCATCTACCCCGATCATTGTTGATTCATCAGTTCATTCAAGTCATTGATCAGCTTCCGGATCCGTTCATGCTCCATCTTCAGGCTTACCTGATTGACTACAATCCTTGCCGACAGGTCACAGATCTCTGTGAGTACCTCTAATCCGTTTTCGCGAAGTGTCGTTCCGGTCTCGACGATATCCACGATCACATCTGACAGACCAACGATCGGCGCCAGCTCGACCGAACCATTCAATTTAATGATCTCAACCGTCTGGTGCTTCTGGTTATAGAAATACTCCTTCGCAATATTCGGATATTTCGTCGCAACCCGAATGATCTCGTTGCCGTTTAACTTCTCTCTGGCGCTCTTCGGACCGCACACGCACATCCGGCACTTGCCAAGTCCCAGATCCAGAACTTCATAGAGATTCCGCCCTTCCTCTAAGATCGTATCTCTGCCGACTACGCCAAGATCCGCCGCACCGTATTCCACATAGGTCGGCACATCCGACGCCTTTGACAGGAAGAACTTTACCTTTAAGTCTTCATTGACAAATAATAACTTCCGTGTCTCCGGATCCTTCATCTCCTCACAGGTGATTCCCACCTGTTCCAGTAATCCTAATGTCTGTTTGGCAAGCCGCCCCTTTGCAAGGGCAAATGTTAAATATCTCATGTCATTTCCTTCCATCTATCCAAATTAAGCGTATCATTAATACCGTTTTTCATCCATGATACATGCATTCCCATTCCTGTAAGCAGTCACCGGTTCGATATCTACTCACATTCTCATCTATATACGGTTACCATGTAATTGCATAGGTCTCGGAGGTTCCATCATGCATATAAATGATGGTCTCTAAGTGCTCCTTCTTGGCATATTCCTTATAGTCTTCCAGTGTCTTCTTCTCAGACATCCGGATCAGCTCCACCTTCTTGCCCTGCTTTCTAAGCTCTACGCCGTATTCGATCGCGCGCTGCTGATCAGCTCTCGGATACAGAAGAATGATCTCCTCCTCCTCGATCGGAATGGAAATATTCTGTCTATGGATCGCATTCATCAGCTCATCCACGACAAATACAAACCCGATTGCCGGAGCATCCTTGCCGAACTGGGACAGCAATGCATTATATCGTCCGCCCCGCACAATGGCATCGCCGGTTCCATAGGTATAACCCTTGAATATAATACCGGTATAATATTTATAATCACTCAACATACTTAAATCAAATCCGATATGAGACTCGGCATGATAGAAGGATAAGGCGTGATAGACCTTCTCTAGCCGTTCGATCGCTGTCAGTGAACGGTGGTTTTGTACCAATTTCTTAGCTTTTTCAAGCATCTCTACACCGCCGAACAGCTGATCAAAGCTTGTCAGGAGCTCCTTCATATGATCGGAAATGGACAGATGCTTTACATATTCCTGAAGTCCGAAGAAGTTCTTGTTCAGGATAAATCCACGGATTACCGTTTCATCCTCTTCATTTAAGCCCGCCTCTTCAATAATTCCCTTGAAGAAGTCTACCTCTCCGATCTCTACCTGAAAGTCTTCGATGGAAGCCGCCCGAAAGCAATCCACTACGGTTGCAAGGATCTCAGCATCTGCCGCCGAACTGTCGTCATTCACCAATTCTCCGCCCAACTGTGTAGTCTCGCAGAGCTTGCCCTGATGGCTGATCTTATTAATGAATGTGCTTCCCTCATAACATAAACGGATCGGAAGATCCTCATTTTCATAATACTTCGCAACACATCTTGCAATGCTCGGCGTAATATCCGGCCGCAGCACCAGAGTGTTATTATCCCGGTCAAAGAACTTATACATCTCATGGGATGGTGCAGAACCCTTATCCTTACCAAAGATATCAAAGTATTCAAAGGTCGGTGTCTGAATGGCGTGATAATTATATAAGGTCAGCACCTGATGCAGCCTGGCCATAACCTTGCGTCTTTTTTTATATTCGTCCCCATAGATATCCCGTACACCATCCGGGGTATGTAATAGTCTTTCCTTCATAGCTTCATACTCCTACCTATTCTATGATTGTGTCCGCTCTCATCGCTATGCACACATTATACCATGAATCTAAGCTCTCACTTCACTTCGTTCGTGAATCGCTAAGATTCCCTGTATTGTTCGCACTAACCTCACTTCGTTACTGTGTACGCACTCACACTAAGCTCACTTTGCTCGCTAAGTGATCGTAGTGTCGTTAAGTGCTCATATTATACAATGAAATTTTACCTTATGCAACTTTCGGATCAGAAAATGCTGTGCTCAAGCATATATACTAACACGTCCCGTTCTCTGGACGCCTGCTCCTTCTCAAGCCATTTCAACGCATTGCTTACGTCTAATTGAAAACCTTTCCCGAAAAACTTAAGCATCGCCTGATAGGAGCCGCTGAATGGCTTGGCAATTACACGCCGCACATTATCTTCCATAGGAAAATTCCAGTTTACAGAACGGTTGGCTGTCAACAGACTATGCCCATTATCAAAGATCGGTGCCGGACGAAAGCCCTGATCAGAGCCGATCAAAGCCAGATTATTCACATGCCGGTCCTCATTTAAAATGATACTGTCCAACGTTATGGTTTTGGCAAGATAGTCTGTGATATCAATCCCACAGCTTTGTTTCACAAATGAAATCGTATATTCGATCCGTTCCTCCACACGATCAAATCCCGCAAGAGCATCGGCCAGATTGCGGCCAAATTCATTATAATACAATCGATATAATGTGATAAATTCATCATTCTTATCTGTAAGATAATCCTTGCTTCTGCAGCCGGGAGTCCCATTAATCGTCCCCTGTTCGTACAAGATATACTCATCCGATTTCAGATCACTATAGGTTAACAAATGGGAAGCAAGATATTCACACAAGCCTTCTCTTCCGTTTGTATCTAATTTGTACCAGTATCCGTCCTTTTTATACTTGATCTGGGTTCCCTCTGAAGTACCCGACTGTGTGACAATATATCCCGGGTCAAGCTTTTCTTCAAACATAGGATCACCTCACTAACACGTCACTCGCGCTTAACTTCTCGCCCGGGAACCGAAACCATAGATAATCATTATATGTGACGCCATGCGTAATCTTCACGATCTCCAATGGATTATACTCACGTAATCCCAGTGCGTGCAGCTTCTCCATGCAATCTGCCCGATTCTCGTCAAAGCAGCGAAGACGCAGGATTTGATTTAACTGATTTCTTGAAATAATCTCTCCGGAGAAAAGCTGACGAATCGGATGGTCAATAAACCGCGATACATGAACCCGGTCATTTTTCACCGTCACTCTGGCAGACAGCTCATTCTTCCAGAATACTTCAAAGAAATAACTGTCCGGTATAATATGACGATTCATTTCCTTACGAAGCTCCTGCATATCCCGCTCTAATCGCTCCATAAGAAATAGAAGCACACGATAACGGCTCTGCAGCTCTTCTTTTTGCAGCATCTGTATTTCAAGCTCTGCCAGATTGCCCGGCTCTACACGCCCTAAGGAACGGTACTTAAGCTTCCCATTCACTCTCCATTGCTCATAGTAGTACTTCTTCCCTTGAATCGTCTTGATTACAATGGAATTCTGTCTGGTATCAAAGGCATCTAATTGATTCCGGATTCCATCGGCCTCCTGATGATATTCCTCATATCTGGTGCTGATTGTCTGATACAATTCATGAATCGCGTCATATTCCTTTATCTTCTTTGAATCGTAATTTCCGTTTTTTCCAAAATCATCCATAGAATCACCCTCTCATCAAATATAACCATGATTGATGATTATATTATACTTCCATTTGGCTCATACTCATATTAACATACTTTATTATTCTTTTCAATATTTGTATGTTAACAATACATCAGTTATATTTGACTGCTCTGACAAATCAGATAGCGGATATTATTGTGAATTGGGACAAGAATCAAGCAGGGAAGTTATCCCCTGCTCATTAGATCTCTGGAAAGTGGCTCCAGATAGTGAACCAGCACTCCGTTCTTCGCCTGAATAAAGTTATTCTTATCCAGCTCCTCGTATTTAAAGTTCTTCGCATGCCCTTCTTCGATCCGCTCCGCATAGAATTGCAGTTCCTGAAACGGCATATAATACAGTTCGTTTCTGGTGGTGAAAAATATGATCAGAAAGCTGATCCCCTGCTGTTCTTCAAATTCCTTCATAAATTGGTATTGGTGCTCATGGATATTCTGCATGGCAAAGGTATCCGTTGAACATTCCTTGGCATCGAAGCAGACCGGAACGCCCTGTACAACTCCGATGTAATCCACCGTTGAATCCTTCTCGAAGTACGCCTGCGTGATCTGACTGGTTTCCTTGTCGATCTTAAGCGGAGTGATCGGTGTCGGAATCTTCTGCACCAATGCCAGCTTCTTCTCCCTATATTTTTCATTGGTATAATTAATGAGTTCCTCTAAGGTTGAACCCCGGAGTCCCCGGCTATTCCATGTTGCCATATCTGATCCTATTCTTTCTCTTCCGTACTATAATATGATTCAAAACAACCTTAACATCCATGTCTTAATTCGATTCATCATCTATATTGATATCTACATTTTGATTCTTACTATGATCGGTATGGAATCCCGCATTGATATCCACATCAAAGATCTGCTTGTATGCCTGATTCATCTTGCCGGGAAGCGGAGCGCTCCACTGCCTGCCGGCTGTCTGCAAAGTGGTATTCTCCGGAAATTCCACTCTCCAAGCGTGGAGACATTGGTTCTGAATCCCGAAGCTCTGCCGGAATTCCTGGTTCAGACGCTTCCTACCGTATTTGGCATCCCCGATGATCGGATGATTCAGATACGCCAGATGCGCCCGGATCTGATGCGTCTTACCGGTGATCAGATGAACCTCCAGCAAGGTATAATCCTGATTCGTATATAACGGACGATACTCCGTTACGATTCTTTGACCGTCATGTACTGACTGCGTGGCATTGGCTGGTACATCCTGACTGACCACAACTGTATTCGTCCGCTCATCCTTCTTCAGATATGCCGTATGCGTCTCGGCTTTCTCTACTCTGCCTGCCACCAATGCCAGATAATACTTGTTCAGGGAACGTCTTTTCAGCATACGGGATAGCTCCTGACTCCCTGATAACGAGATACCGGCCATCACAATTCCGCTGGTATTCCGGTCTAAGCGGTTACACACGGACGGTGTATAGGTCTCCAATTGTTCCCTTGTAAGCTTCCCCTGTGTCAACAGATACCGGATCATTTGTTCATTGATAGAATCATCTCCCGGTGCTGCCTTCTGTGACAAGACCCCCGCCGGTTTATTCATGATCATCACATCCGCATCCGCATACAGAATCTCCGAAGGCTTTAATTCCCGTCTTTTTTTCTGCTCCGTTTGATCCTGAGACAGAACATCCATTTTTCCATCTCCATACGCAGCAGTATCCGCATGAAACTTCCCAAATGTCTCATCTGAGAGATAGATCTGAATCCGGTCTCCCTCTGTCAGAAGCTCATTGCCATCCGCTTTTTTCTCATTCAGTTTGATATTCTTCTTGCGAAGCATTTTGTAAACAAAACTCGACGGTGCCTGATTTAACACCTTCAGCAGCAGCTTATCCAATCGTTTGCCCGCTTCATTCTTACCAACAATATATTCTTTCATGATGATACTTCTCTCTGTCATGTATTACTGCATATGATACATCAATCTTAATTCTCATTTCGTTTACGCGCGATCACACACACACATCCAACAGCCGTTGTTTCAAATGATCACAATGCTCCTGAAGATCATCGGCTAATTCCTCTGCCTGCAATATCGCCTCGATCAACGCATCAACATCCGTCACTGTAATTGCCTGATAGGAATAGCCGGATTTATCGATCAGGGACTGCACATATGCCCTCTGATCCTCTGCTTTATAATCCTTTTCTGTTGCACCGCCCCAGACCAGATATACATTTCCCTGATCGATCACGATACAAGGCGCATAAGACACCGATTCATAGGAGCTAAGTGCCATATCGTATAAGATACAGATATTCTTACGA